>JAEYXO010000151.1 GCA_023431245.1 Pseudomonadota bacterium
ATGCCTGGGTCGAGGGTGTGCACGGGGGCACCGGAGCGACATTCGACTGGTCGCTGATACCGCCTGATCTGCCGCTGCCCGTGATCCTGTCGGGCGGCCTCAATCCTGACAACGTGGAGCAGGCGGTGCGGCGTGTGCGGCCCTGGGCGGTCGACGTGTCGAGCGGTGTGGAATCGGCAAAGGGCATCAAGGATGCCGCGAAAATCGAAGCCTTCATCAACGGGGTGCGCAATGCGGGTATATGACTTGCCGGATGCAAAAGGCCACTTTGGCCCGTATGGCGGCGTGTTCGTTTCGGAGACGCTGATCTCCGCGCTGGAAGATCTGAAAGCCGCTTACGCGCGTTTCAAGAATGATCCGGCCTTCATCGCCGAGTTCGAGTACGAACTGAAGCATTATGTCGGCCGGCCGAGCCCTGTCTATCACGCGCGGCGCTGGTCGGAGCATTTCGGCGGGGCACAGGTTTACCTCAAGCGCGAGGATCTCAACCACACCGGTGCGCACAAGATCAACAACGTGATCGGTCAGGCCCTGCTGGCCCGCTACCTCGGCAAGCCGCGGGTGATTGCGGAGACCGGCGCCGGCCAGCACGGTGTCGCGACCGCGACCATTGCCGCGCGTTACGGCATGGAATGCGTGGTCTACATGGGTTCGGAGGACGTCAAGCGCCAGGCGCAGAACGTCTACCGCATGAAACTGCTGGGTGCGACCGTCGTGCCGGTGGAGTCGGGCTCGAAGACGCTGAAGGATGCGCTGAACGAGGCGATGCGTGACTGGGTCACCAACGTCGAGAATACCTTCTACATCATCGGCACTGTCGCCGGCCCGCATCCCTATCCGATGATGGTGCGCGATTTCCAGTCGGTGATCGGCAAGGAGGCGCGCGAGCAGATGCCGGAGATGACCGGACGCCAGCCCGACGCGGTGCTGGCCTGTGTCGGCGGCGGTTCCAATGCGATCGGCATTTTTCACCCCTACATCACCGACGAGTCGGTGCGGCTGATCGGCGTTGAAGCCGCGGGACATGGCCTGGAAACCGGACAGCATTCGGCGACGCTGTGTGCCGGCAGGGCGGGCGTGCTGCACGGCAATCGCACCTACCTGCTGCAGGACGACAACGGGCAGATCATCGAGACCCATTCGATTTCGGCAGGACTTGATTATCCCGGCGTAGGCCCGGAACACGCCTGGCTGAAGGACAGCGGCCGCGCCGAATACGTGGCGGTGACCGATGACGAGGCACTGGAGGCTTTCCACAAGCTGTGCCGTCTGGAGGGCATCATCCCGGCGCTGGAGTCGAGCCATGCGCTGGCCTATGCCGCGAAAATTGCGCCGCGCATGCGCAAGGACCAGATCCTGCTGGTCAATCTTTCCGGCCGCGGCGACAAGGACATGCATACCGTCGCCGAGAAGTCCGGGCTCAAATTCTGAACCGCAACAAGAATCCGCAATGTCACGCATCGCAGCCACGTTTTCCCGATTGAAACAGCAGGGGCGCAAGGCCCTGATTCCGTTTTTCACCGCGGGCGATCCCGACCCGGCAAGTTGTGTGCCGCTGATGCATGCCCTGGTCGCCGGCGGTGCCGACATCATCGAGCTCGGAGTGCCGTTCTCCGATCCGATGGCCGACGGCCCGGTGATCCAGCGCTCCAGCGAACGCGCGCTGAAACACGGCGTATCGCTGCGCGATGTGATCGGCTGGGTTGCCGAATTCCGCAAGACCAACAGCGACACGCCGGTGGTGATGATGGGGTATGCGAACCCTGTCGAATCCATGGGTATCGACGTGTTTGCGAATGCGGCGAAGGCGGCCGGTGCTGACGGTGTGGTGGTGGTTGATTATCCGCCGGAGGAGGCGGAGCGCCTGGTGGCCACGCTGGATGGTGCCGGACTGGATACGGTGTTCCTGCTGTCGCCGACGACCACTGATGCACGCCTGAAACAGGTGGCGGCACTGGGTCGCGGTTACCTCTATTACGTCTCGCTGAAGGGAGTCACCGGCGCGGCGACCATTGATGTGGCCGATGTCTCCCGGCGCCTCGCGCACATCCGCAGTTTCACCACGCTGCCGGTCGGTGTCGGTTTCGGCATCCGTGACGGCGAGACCGCTGCCCGGATTGCCACCGTGTCCGATGCAGTGGTCATCGGCAGCCGGCTGGTGCAGGAAATCGAGGCGGCACCGGCCGAGGCGACGGTCCGTGCCCGTGCCTTCATGTCGGTCGTCCGCGCGGCAATGGATGCGGGGGTTGCCGCGGCATGAGCTGGCTGCAGAAACTGCTGCCGCCGCGCATCAAGCGCGATGCCGGGGCGCCGAAAAAAGCGGTCCCCGAAGGACTCTGGAGCAAGTGTGATTCCTGCGAGGCGGTGCTCTACCGTACCGACCTTGAAAAGAACCTGTTCGTCTGTCCGAAATGCAATCACCACAACCGCATTTCGGCGCGCGAGCGCCTTGACTGGCTGCTTGACCAGGAAGGGCGCTACGAGATCGGCGTCGAGGTGCTGCCGGTCGACAGTCTGAAGTTTCGCGACAGCAAGCGTTATGTCGACCGCCTGGCGGAGGCGCGCAGCGAAACCGGCGAGGAGGATGCGCTGGTGGTGATGCAGGGCGCGATCAAGGATATCCAGGTTGTCACCGCGGCCTTCGAATTCAGTTTCCTCGGCGGCTCGATGGGTTCGGTGGTCGGCGAGCGTTTTGTGCGCGGTGTGCAGGTCTGCGTCGAGCAGCGGCTGCCCTTCATCTGTTTTGCCGCAACCGGCGGCGCGCGGATGCAGGAGGGGCTTTTTTCGCTGATGCAGATGGCGAAGACATGCGCCGCGCTGACACGCCTCGGCGAGGCCCGGCTGCCCTTCATCTCCGTGCTTACTGATCCGACGATGGGCGGGGTGTCGGCCAGTTTCGCGATGATCGGTGACGTGGTGGTCGCCGAGCCGAACGCGCTGATCGGTTTCGCCGGGCCGCGCGTCATCGAGCAGACCGTGCGCGAAACGCTGCCCGAGGGCTTCCAGCGCGCCGAGTTCCTGATGCAGAAGGGCGCGCTCGACATGATTGTCGACCGCCGCGAAATGCGCGATACGCTGGCGCGGCTGCTTGCGCTGCTGCTCAAACAATCCGCTCCCGCCTGAAGTCCGGATGAATTCCGTGCTGCCTGCCGCCCGGCTGTGCCCGGCTCCGGCCGCTGTTTGCCCGCGATGAATCTGCCCGCCACGCTCTCCGGCTGGCTCGGGTACATCGAGCGCCAGCATCCGCAATCGATTGCGATGGGCCTGGATCGCGTCAACCTGGTGCGCGATGCGCTGGCGCTGAAGCCGGCATTTCCGCTGATCACTGTCGCCGGCACCAATGGCAAGGGCTCGGCCTGCATGATGCTCGAGGCTGTACTGGGTTGCGCGGGTTACCGGGTGGGCACCTATACCTCGCCGCACCTGCTGCGTTACAACGAACGCGTGCGCATCGGCGGCGCGGAGGCCGGGGATGACGCGCTGGTCGAGGCGTTTGCCGCAGTGGAGCGGGCGCGGACGGACACCGGAGTGCCGCTGACCTATTTCGAGTTCGGCACGCTGGCGGCGGTCTGGCTGTTCTGCCGCGAGCGCGTCGATGCGGCGATACTCGAGGTCGGCCTTGGCGGCCGCCTGGATGCCGTCAATGCCTTCGATGCCGATGTGGCGATGCTGATGAGCGTCGGCCTCGATCACATGGAGTATCTGGGCGACACCCGGGAGGCGATCGGTGCCGAGAAGGCCCATGTATTCCGTCCCGGCAAGGCCGCAATATGCGCGGACCGCGAGCCGCCGCAGACCGTCCTTGCCCATGCCGAACGCATCGGTGCGAAACTCCTGCGGCTGGGAACCGATTTCGATTTTGTGCTGCAGCCGCTGCAATGGAGTTATCGCGGTCCGGGCGGCGACCGCCACGGCCTGCCGCCGCCGGCGCTGCGGGGAAATTTTCAGGTGGCGAATGCCAGCGCCTGCATTGCCGCACTCGATGCCCTGCGCGAGCGCTTGCCGGTTACCGCCGGCGACATCCGCAACGGCCTGGTGCGCGTCGAAAATCCGGGACGCTTCCAGGTGCTGCCGGGACGTCCCGCGCTGATCCTTGATGTCGCCCACAATCCGCAGGCGGCGGCGGCGCTGGTGGACAATCTGGCGCGGATGACCGGTTACCGCAACACGCTGGCGGTGTTCTCGATGCTCAATGACAAGGATGTCGATGGCGTCGTGCGCGCCTTGCACGGTCATGTCGATCACTGGTTTGTTGCGGCCGTGGAGGGCGCACGGGCGACACCGGTGGATGAATTGCAGCGGCGCTTGCGCGAGGCGGGTGTGGTTGCCCAAATCACGGCCTGCGCAAATATTGCCGAGGCCCTCGATCGCGCATATCAGGTGGCGGGAGATGATGATAGAATTTTGGCCTTCGGATCGTTTCTCGTCGTCGTCGCCGCAATGACTGCGGCCCGCAAGCGCAGATTTAAATAGTCGTTTAAATTCAAGTACTTACGTAACACCGGTGGACGAAACATGGCGAAAGCCGTTAGCGACGAAGAACTCCAGCTGAAAAAACGCGCCCGCCGCCGCCTGGTGGGGGCCATCGTGCTGGTCACCGCGGTGGCGGTGGTGCTGCCGATGGTGCTCGATCCGGAACCCAAGCCGTCCGGCCAGAGCATCAGCATCCAGATTCCTTCACCGGATGCCGGCGTGCTGACTGCAAAACCCGCACCGCTGAAACCGGCGGACGTGCCGGCACCTGCTGCTGATACAGCGAAGGCCGAAACGAAAGCCGAGGCCAAGGCTGAGCCGAAACCGGAAGTCGCGGTTGAAGCCAAACCGGAAGCCAAAGCCGAGCCCAAGCCTGCACCGGTGGCGAAAACGGAGCCTGTTGCGCCGGCAACGAAGGCCGAGGCCCCCGCAAAACCGAAGGACAGCCCGAAAACCAAGGAAGCCGCCAAAAGCAAAGGCGGCTACGTGATCCAGGTCGCGGCCCTGTCTGATGCCGCGCGTGCCAAGGAACTGCAGGCGAAAATCGCCGCTGGCGGTATGAAGGCATACACCGAGGTCGTGCAGACAGCCAAGGGACCGGTCACGCGGGTGCGCGTAGGCCCCTACGCCAGCCGCGAGGCGGCGGAGAAGGCGCGTCCCCAGCTGCAGAAGCTGCAGCTTGATGGCAAGGTCGTACCGCGGTAACCGATGACCCTGCTCGATTATGCAGTGTTCTCCATTGTCGGTTTTTCGGTCCTTCTCAGCATCATCCGCGGGCTGGTGCGCGAAGTCCTCGCGCTGGCCGCATGGGCCATTGCCTTTGTCGTGGCCTGGCTTTTCGGCGGCGAACTGGCCGCGCTGATGCCGGAGGAAATACCGACCATGGAGCTGCGCATGCTGGCCGGTTTCGCCACGGTTTTTTTCCTGGTGCTGCTGGCGATGAGCCTGGTGGCGATCGCCGCATCCCAGCTGGTGAAGAGCGCGGGTCTGAGCGTCGAGGATCGCATGTTCGGCGCCCTGTTCGGGCTCGCGCGCGGCCTGCTGGTGGTGATGGCGCTGGTGCTGGCCGCGGGGGCGACGTCGCTGCCTGCCGAGCCGGTCTGGCGTGAAGCGGCGCTGCGTCCCCTGCTGGAGCGGGCGGCGCTGGGCATCAGGGACTGGTTGCCGCCGGCGATCGGGCAACATATCAAGTACGGCTGAGGAAGCGCCATGTGCGGAATTGTCGGAGTCGTAGCCCGTAACCCGGTCAACCAGCTGCTCTATGACGGGCTGCTGGTGTTGCAGCACCGCGGTCAGGACGCTGCCGGTATCGTCACAGCCGATGGCGCGAGTTTTCACATGCACAAGGGCGGCGGCATGGTGCGCGATGTGTTCCGCACCCGCAACATGCGCAGCCTCGCCGGCCATGCGGGGATCGGCCACACCCGCTATCCCACCGCAGGTTCGGCCTGGTCGGCCGCCGAGTCGCAGCCCTTCTATGTCAATTCTCCCTTCGGCATCGTGCTCGGCCACAACGGCAACCTGACCAATTCCGAGCAGCTGAAGAACGACCTCTTCCGCCTCGACTTGCGCCACGTCAACACCGAGTCCGATTCCGAAGTGCTGCTCAATGTGCTGGCACACGAACTGGCGGAGAACGCGACCAATTACAAGCTCGATCCGGCGACGATTTTCGCCGCGGTTTCCGGGGTGCACCGGCGCTGCCGCGGTGCCTATGCCGTGGTGGCGATGATCGCCGGTTACGGCCTGCTGGCCTTCCGCGACCCTTACGGCATCCGCCCGCTGGTCTTCGGAAAAAGCGAGGCCCCGCAGGGGCGCGAGTACCTGGTGGCGTCGGAAAGCGTCGCGCTCGACGGTCTCGGCTTCAAGCTGGTGCGCGACGTGGCGCCGGGCGAGGCGATTTTCATTGACCTCGACGGCAATTTTCACAGCCAGCAGTGCGCGGCGAATCCCTCGCTGAATCCCTGCCTGTTCGAATTCGTCTACCTCGCGCGTCCGGATTCCGTGATCGACGGCATCTCGGTGTATGAGACCCGGCTGCGCATGGGCGAGAGCCTGGGCCGCAAGATCGCGAAGGAATTTTCGGATCTCGACATCGACGTGGTGATCCCGATTCCCGATTCGAGCCGTCCGGCGGCGATGCAGCTGTCCAAGCAGCTGAACCTGGCCTATCGCGAAGGTTTCATCAAGAACCGCTATATCGGCCGCACCTTCATCATGCCGGGACAGTCGATCCGCAAGAAGTCAGTGCGCCAGAAGCTCAATGCCATCGGCATGGAGTTCCGCGGCAAGAACGTGCTGCTGGTCGACGATTCCATCGTCCGCGGCACCACCAGCCGGGAAATCGTGCAGATGGCGCGCGAGTCCGGGGCGCGCAAGGTGTATTTTGCGTCGGCGGCACCGCCGGTGCGTTACGCCAACGTCTACGGCATCGACATGCCCTCGCGCGACGAGCTGATTGCCAGCGGCCGCAGTGATGAGGAAATCGCCCGTGAAATCGGCTGCGATGCGCTGATCTACCAGGATCTCGATGCGCTGATCGAGGATGTGCGCAGCGTCAATCCCGCGGTGACCCATTTCGAGACCTCCTGCTTCAGCGGCCAGTACATCACCGGCGACGTCACCCAGGCCTATCTCGACGGCGTTGAGGCGCAGCGGCGCGACAGCGCCAAGGCCGATGCCACCGCGGCGGCGACCCAGCTCGACCTCGGGCTGGAAACCGTCGACTGACCTGCCGTCCGCGGCATGTACGAGGTCGCGGCTTTCCGGGAGACAGGCATCGAGGTGATGCATGCGCTGATCCGTGCGCATCCGCTGGCAACGCTGGTCACCGCTTCCGGCGGCGTGCTCGAAGCCAAACACCTGCCGCTGCTGATCGATCCCGAACCTGCGCCCAAAGGCAGCCTGCGCGGCCATGTCGCGCGCGCGAATCCGCTGTGGCGGCGTCTCCCGGAGGGCGAGGTGCTGGCGGTATTCCAGGGGCCGCAGAGCTATGTCACGCCGTCCTGGTACCCGTCCAAACGCGAACATGGCCAGGTGGTGCCGACCTGGAACTATGCCGCGGTCCACGTCCGCGGGCCGCTGCTGGTGCATGATGACCCGGAATGGCTGCGCGGGCTGGTGTCGCGCCTGACCGACAGCCAGGAGGCGGGCAGGCCGCAGCCCTGGGGTGTCGGCGACGCACCGGCGGACTACATCGAGCGCATGCTCGGTGCCATCGTCGGCATCGAAATCCCGGTCCACAGCATCGAGGGCAAATGGAAAGTCAGCCAGAACCGGCAGGCCGCCGACCGTGCCGGCGTCGCAGCGGGGCTGCGTGCCGCGGGTGACCCGGGCGCGCTGGCGATGGCGGCGCTGGTCGAGGGGAAACGCCCGGTTTGACGCGGACCGAGGGGCTGCGGTAGCCTGCAGGTGCGCCGATTTGAAGAACAGCTTGCGGGCGCATTAAAAATGCCGCTAAAGCGACGGAACAACCCGGTCCGCGCAGGCAGGCCGGGTTTTTTTATTGACGGAGCAGAACCATGAAGAACGGCTTTACCACGCAGATCCTCCATTCCGACCTGGAAGCACCGATCGAGCATTTTTCCGTGCTCAAGCCGATGCACACGGCGGTGGCCTTCGGTTATCCGGACGCGCGTGACCTGATGAAGGTGTTCAAGGGCGAGCAGGCCGGGTATGCCTACGGCCGGCAGGGCAACCCCACCACGGCGGCGCTGGAGTCGAAAATCAGCAAGATGGAGGACGGCATTGCGACGGCCTGTTTTTCGACCGGCATGGCCGCGATCGCCTCGGCCTTCATCGCGCTGCTGCGGGGCGGCGACCATGTGGTGTCGAGTGCCTTCCTCTTCGGCAACACCAACAGCCTGTTCGGCACCCTGGACCAGTTCAACTGCGGCATCAGCTATGTTGACGCCACCCGCGTCGAGAATGTCGAAAAGGCGCTGAAACCCAATACCCGGATGGTGTTCGTCGAAACCATCGCCAACCCGCGTACCCAGGTCGCCGACCTGGCGCGCATCGGCGAGCTGTGCGCAAAACGCGGCATCGTCTACGTCGTCGACAACACGATGACTTCGCCGTACCTGTTCCGGCCGAAGCAGGTTGGGGCCAGCCTCGTCGTCAATTCGCTGACCAAGTACATCGGTGGCCACGGCAACGCCTTGGGCGGCGCGGTGACCGATACCGGTCTCTACGACTGGAAGAGCTTCCCGAATATCTATGACAACTACAAGACGGCCAATCCCGCCAACTGGGGCATCCTGCAGATCCGCAAGAAGGGTTTGCGCGACGTCGGCGCCACGCTGTCGGCCGAGGCGGCGCACCGGCTGGCGATGGGCGCCGAGACGCTGGCGCTGCGCATGGAGCGGGCGTCCGACAATTGCCTCAAGCTGGCCCGTTTTTTTGCCGGACATCCCCGGGTCGCCAGGGTCTATTACCCCGGTCTTGAAGGCCATCCACAGCACGAGCTGGCGGGCAGGCTGTTCCGGACTTACGGCGCGCTGATGAGCATCGAGCTGGCCGACGGCATCGACTGCCTTGATTTCCTCAACCGCCTGCAGCTGGTGATTTCATCCAGCCACCTGGGCGACAACCGCACGCTGGCGATACCGGTCGCGCAGACTATCTACTGGGAGATGGGGCCGGCGCGCCGCGCCGAGATGGGTATCGCCGATTCGCTGATCCGGCTGTCGGTCGGCATCGAGGACAGCGAGGATTTGCTGGCGGACTTTGCCCAAGCCCTGGCCTGAGGGTGCTCAGAGCCAGACCGCGCGGCAGCCCGAGGCATCGCAGCTCAGGTAGCCGCCGCGTTCATACCAGTCGTTGAGCACCCAGCGTTCGCAGTTGCGGCCGTCGACGACGTGCAGGTGGCGCGCCGGACGATGGGTATGGCCGTGAATCAGCCGTGGATAGTGGTGGTGGCGCAGCAGGTCTTCCACCGCGGCCGGCGTCACGTCCATGATGGATTCCGCCTTCTGCTGCTTGCTTGCCTCGCTCTGCGCGCGCATGCCGCGCATCTGTTCGCGGCGGTCAGCCAGCGGCTGCGCGAGGAATTTCGCCTGGTTAACGGGGTCGCGGGCGTAGGCGCGGAAACGCTGGTAGTCGGCGTCGCCGGTGCACAGCGCGTCGCCGTGGGTCAGCAGCGTCGGCGTGCCGTGGAGATCGACAGCCAGCGGGTCGCTGATCAGCGTGGCGCCGCAGCGGGCGGCGAGCGCCTGACCCATCAGCACATCGCGGTTGCCGTGCATCAGGAATACCCGTGTGCCGCTGTCGGCCAGCGTCCCCAGTGCCGCTGCGACCTGCATGCCCAGTGCGTCGTCATCATCGTCGCCGGCCCAGTACTCGAACAGGTCGCCGAGGACGTAGAGCGCCTGCGCCTGAGGTGCGACCTCCTGGATGAAGTCGAGGAACTGCGCCGTGATCTGCGGCCGCTCGGGCGCGAGATGCAGGTCGGAGATGAGCAGCGTGTGCATGGGCGGCGGGGCGTTGCCGCCCCGCGGAATCAGACGACTTCGGCTTTTTCGATGATCACGTCCTCGAGCGGGACGTCCTGGTGCATGCCCTTGCTGCCGGTCCTGACCTTGCGGATTTTATCCACGACATCGGTGCCCTCGACGACCTTGCCGAATACACAGTAACCCCAGCCCTGGGGGGTGGGTGCGGTGTGGTTCAGGAAGTCGTTGTCGCTGACATTGATGAAGAACTGGGCGCTGGCCGAATGCGGGGCCGAGGTGCGCGCCATGGCGATGGTGTACTTGTCGTTCTTGAGGCCGTTGTTGGCCTCGTTCTGCACCGGCTCGCGGGTCGGCTTCTGTTTCATGCCGGGCTCGAAGCCGCCGCCCTGGATCATGAAGCCGTCGATGACCCGGTGAAACACCGTGTTGCTGTAGTGGCCGTCCTCGACATACTTGATGAAATTGGCGACCGTGTCCGGCGCTTTGGCGGCGTCGAGTTCGAGGCCGATGACGCCGTGGTTGGTGTGGAGCTTGATCATGGTTGATGTCCTTGACTGGGGGTTATTGGGCTGCGGGTTTTGCCGGTTTGGGTTTCGCCGGCGCTGCCGAGAGCAGGCGCGCGCTTTCGATGACGATCGGCGTGCGCGGCACGTTCTGGTGCGGCCCCATGGTGGCGGTGGGCACCTGGAGCATTTTCTGCACGACGTCCATGCCCGCCGAGACGCGGCCGAACACCGTGTAACCGTAGCCGTTTTCATCCGGCGACTTGAAGTCGAGGAAGTCGTTATCGGCGACGTTGATGAAGAATTGCGCGGTGGCCGAGTGCGGATCCTTGGTGCGGGCCATGGCTACGGTGCCGATGGCGTTGCGCAGGCCGTTGCCGGCCTCGTTGCGGATCGCCGGGCGCGTCGGTTTCTGCTGCAGGTTGCGGGTGAAGCCGCCGCCCTGGGCCATGAAGCCCGGAATCACGCGATGGAACACCGTGCCGTCGTAGAAACCGTCCTTCACGTACTGCAGGAAGTTCTCGACGGTTTGCGGCGCGTTTTCCGGGTAGAGGTCGATGACGACGCTGCCCAGCGAGGTCCGGAGTTCGACCCTGGGATTGCTGGCGAGCGCCGTGGTCGGGAGGAAACTCAGGGCAATCAGGAGTGTAAAAAGACGAATCATAATTTCACCAATAAAAACAAGGTGTTATGGACAGCCGGTGATGCAGGACAGCAGAACTCAGGCCGCGCCCTCGTGGATGATGCGCCAGTGGCCGTTTTCGCGCTGCCAGTACTGGCGTTTGCGCATCTTGTTGCTGATGTTGCTGCTGGCGTAATCTTGGCTGAAGGTCACCACGGCGAGATTGTCGTTGCCGGGGTAGAGGAACATGCTGACGCCGTCGATGCCGACCTTGATCCAGGATTTGCCGGCGTTGACACTGCGTTTCTGCCGGGACCATGTCGCGAGGTCCTGTTTTCCGGAGAAGAATTCCTGCGAGTAATGGCGCAGATAACGCTCGGTGTCGCGGCTTTCCCAATCGCGGCGCCATTCCTCAAGTGAACGTTGCAGGGATTCGCGGGTGGCTTTTGCGGCGCCGGCGTCAACCCAGTCGATGCCCTGGGCAATGATCACCGGCGTCACGCCGACCTGCACCCGCTTCGAGATTGCAAGCAGGTCCTCGTTGGTCAGCGCCACGCAACCGTCGCTGGCCTGCGGCGGGCGGCTGTAGGTGTCGAAGGGCACGCCGTGCAGCCAGATGCCGTGGCCGGTGCGGCCGCGCCTGCGGTCCCATTCGTTCGGGTAGTTGATCGGGAACGCGCCGTCACCATACAGCTCGCTCAGCGAGCCATAGGTTCTGGTCAGCTGCTCGCGCGGCAGGTTGCCAGTGACGTGGTAGACGCCGAGCGGGGTTCTCTTGTCGCCCTCCCGCAGTTTCTCGATGCCGTTGCGGCCGATGGTGGCGTAGTAATCAGCCACGTAACGCGGAGTACCGTTGTCGTTTTCGAACACGTAGAGGGTGTACTTCGAGGCGTCGACGACCAGCACATGTTTCTGGTCCGGCGTCAGCTGCAGCAGGTTGCTCGGCACCCGGTTGAACGGGCGTTCCTGCTGGTGGCGCACCAGACGCGCGCGCGCCTCCTCGCGCAGGTCGGCGATGCGGTCGGCCGGGGCGCCGGGGGCGGCGCCGATGCTGCTGATCGGCCGCGCCCGCGCCATCAGCAGGTCGCCCTTGACCAGGTGGGCCAGGCGAAAATTCGGGTACTGGTTCAGTACCTTGTCGATTTCGGCGAGCGCGATATCAAACTGCGAGCTCGCAATCGCGATCAGTGTCTGCGCAAGCAGGGCTTCCGGTGCATTCATCGCCGAGGATCCTCCGGCGGAGCCGAGCAGGCCACCGGTGGACGATGACAAGGGGCGGTTGCCCAGCGCCAGCGTGGTGGAGGACGGCGTCAGCGCGGTGGCGGCAATTGCCGCCACCAGTGTGCAGGTGATCAGCGGACGCGTCATCCGCCGACGTTTTCTTCCTGGATCAGCCATTGCTTGCCCGAGCGGATCATCACCAGTGTCTTGTTGGCCGAAGCCTTGAAGGTGTTCGAACGGTAGTGCTGGCGGAAGGTCACGGTGGCGCGGTTGGCGTCGCTGAAGGACACCCTGGCGCCCTCGACCTTGACTTCAATCTTGCGCGGCTTGGCAATGCGCGCCTTGCGTTCGTTTTCCCAGGCGGCACGCGGTTCGCCGTCCGGCGTCTTGAAGCCGGGGGCATAGTGCGAGAGATAGCCGCGGACGTCGTTGGCGGACCAGGCGGCGGCCCAGGCCTCCACGGTTTTCACGATTTCGTCGCTGCCGCCGTTGCCGGCCGGGGCTGCCGCCTTTGCGGGCTCTTTCACCGGCTCCTTCGCCGGCTCTTTCACCGGTTCCTTGGCGGCTGCCGCGGGTGCCGCCTTTGGCGGCGGTGGGGCCACAGGGGCGGCGGCCGCGGGAGGAGGCGGTGCTGCGGGTTTCGCCGCCGGCGGTTTTGCGGTCTCGACTTTCGCCACTGCGACTTTCGGCGGACGCTGTCCGCCGGTGAACAGATCCCTGATCAGATTGAGCTTGGTCTGCGCTGCTTGATTGTTCTTGTCGAGCTGCAGCGCCTTGTCGTAGGCCTGGCTCGCCATCTTGGCGTAGATGTCGCCGAGGTTCTCGTGGGCGGTGGCATAGCTGGGATGGGTGCGGATCGCCATTTCCAGCGCGGCGCGCGCCCTGTCGTACTGGCCCTGTGAGGCGTAGAGCACGGCAAGGTTGTTGTACGGCTCAGGCAACTCCGGATATTCCTGGGTCAGCTCGGTGAACACCCGGATCGCCTCGGCCGGCTTGTTCTGCTCGGAGAGCAGGATGCCGCGGAGGAAACGGCCGCGCGCATCCTTGGGGCGGGTTTTCAGGTACTGCTCGACGCGCTCCATCGCGCGATCGGTCTGGCCCTGTTTCAGCAGTTGCTGTGCTTCCTGCAGTTCGTCGCTCTGTGCGGCAACGGGGGCGGCAAGGCCGATGCAGACTGCGATTGCGGCAAGCCGGGCTACGGCCGATTTTAAAGTCATCGTGCTATGATTCCCGAGATCGTTGTGGTGACTGTTTTTATGAGATTTGCCATTGTGGCTGCAACGACAGTGGGTGCCCAGTGGGTGCCATTAGTCCTTGAATTTTAGGGATTTTACCAAGAACAACCGCCAATTCAAATTTCCTTTTTGCGGGGAGCTGCCAGCCCCGCAATCCGGATGCGGCAGCGGACTGCCCGGACTCCGTTGGCAGGCTTCTCCGATCGCTCAAATGCTCAAAATCTACAATACCCTGGCCCGGGAAAAGCAGGAATTCAGACCCATCGAACCCGGCAAGGTTCGCATGTACGTCTGCGGCATGACCGTCTACGATTTCTGCCACCTCGGGCATGCCCGGGTGATGGTCATTTT
>JAEYXO010000153.1 GCA_023431245.1 Pseudomonadota bacterium
GCGAAGACCAGAGGGCCAAGGCGATGGCGATGATCGGTTCGACCATCGGCCTGTCGTTCGCGCTGTCGCTGGTGGCGAGTCCCTGGCTGGATCGCGTGATCGGCGTGCCGGGCATTTTCGCGCTGACCGGCCTGCTGGCGCTTGCCGGCATGATTGTGATGTGGCGCGTCATTCCCGACGTACCCCAGGCGCCGCCGGCACCCGGTCGGGCGCTGAAGGATTTCTGGAACGTGTTGACGGACCCGCAGCTTGCGCGGCTGAACTGGGGCATTTTTGCCCTGCATGCCGTGCTGATGGCGCTGTTCATCGTCGTGCCTTTCAGCCTGCGCGACGCCGGGCTGCCTCTGGCCGAGCACTGGAAGGTCTATCTGCCGGTCATGATCGGTTCTTTCGTGCTGATGCTGCCGCCGGTGATGCAGGCCGGCAATCCGCTGCTGCTGCGGCGCTGGTTCATCATCGCTGTCGCCCTGCTCCTGGCGGGGCACCTGGCGCTGCCCTGGCTGGCTTCAAGCATCCTGTTCTTGTCCTTGTTTTTGCTGCTGTTTTTCGTCCCCTTCAACGTGCTGGAGGCGCTGCTGCCGACGCTGACCACGCGGCTTGCACCACCGCAGGCCAAGGGCACCGCGATCGGTCTCTACAGCACGATCCAGTTTTTCGGGACCTTCCTCGGAGCTGCCGCCGGCGGGTTCATCTACAAGTACTGGGGCATGGCCGGAGTGGTCGTGCTGGATGCGGGGCTTCTGGCGATCTGGCTTATACTCGCGCTGGGCATGCGCGTACCGCCACTGGCGAACCGGGCGTAAACGGACGGCTGCCGGACGCGTTGAAACGGATGGGCGCGGCGGGCATCGAATATCTACTAAGAAGGAAAACCTCACATGGCATCGGTTAACAAGGTGATTCTGGTCGGCAACTTGGGCCGTGATCCTGAAGTGCGTTTCATGCCAAGCGGTGACGCCATGGCGAATCTCAACCTAGCCACGACGGACACCTGGAAAGACAAGAAGAGTGGCGACAAGCAGGAGAAAACGGAGTGGCATCGGGTTGTGATTTTCGGCAAAACCGCCGAAATCGCCGGTGAGTACCTGAAGAAGGGTTCGCAGGTCTATATCGAGGGTCGTCTGCAGACCCGCAAGTGGACCGACAAGGAAGGGCAGGAGCGTTATACAACGGAGATTGTTGCTGACCGCATGCAGATGCTGGGTAGCCGCAGCGGCGGCAGCGGCAGTTTTGAAGGCAATGCCGGCGGTCGCGAATCCGCGCCCTCTTCGGGCGGCGGCAAGGCGCCGGCGAAGAAAAGCGGCGGGAGTTTCGACGACATGGACGACGACATTCCGTTTTAAGGGAATGCTGTCACACGCCCGGCGGCAGTCAGCCGCCCGTTGAACGGGCGTGTGCGACCAGGCAGGCGACGGCTGCTGATGCGATGCGGCTGTGTGCCGAATCGGCGCGGCTGGTCAGGATCACCGGCACGCGTGCGCCCATGACAACGCCGGCGGCCACGGCCCCGCCGAGATAAACCAGCGATTTGTAGAGAATATTTCCGGCTTCCAGTCCCGGCATCACCAGGATGTCCGTCCTGCCGCTGACCGGCGAGGAGATGCCCTTGATGCGCGCGGCCTCGGCCGAGTACATGTTGTCGAAGGCCAGAGGGCCGTCGATGATGCCGCCGGTGATGCGGCCGTCCTTCGCCATGTCGCGCAGTGCGGCGGCGTGCTCGCTCGAAGGGATGGCCGGATTGACCGTTTCCACCGCCGACAGCACCGCGATGTGCGGTTGCCCGATGCCGATCGCATGCGCGACATCAATCGCGTTCTGCGTGATGTGGCGCTTGGCCTCGAGGCCGGGCGCGATGTTGACCGCGGCATCGCTGATCAGCAGCAGGCGGTCGTGGGCCGGCACGTCCATCACGAAGACATGGCTGATCCTGCGTTCGGTGCGCAGGCCCGCATCACGCGCGACGATGACCCCCATCAGTTCGTCCGTGTGCAGGCTGCCTTTCATCAGCAGCGCGGCTTCGCCGTCACGCGCCAGTTCCGCGGCCCGGCGCGCGCTGGCCTGCGCATCCGCCGCGTCCTCGATCACGCAACCCGAAATGTCCAGCCGCGCATCGTCAGCGACCTGCTTGATGAGTTCCCTGGGGCCGACCAGCAGCGGCAGGATCAGACCCGCCGCGGCGGCCTCCAGCGCTCCGGCCAGTGCCGGCTCGCTGCAGGGGTACACCACGGCGGTTCGGGCGGGGCCGCGGTCACGGGCGCGTTCGACGAGTTGATGGCTGCGTGGGGCGGCGGTTTTCATCGGTGCGGGCGGAGTGGGGTTGCCGGATTCGGAGTTGGAAAAGCAAGCCATTGATTATAAGAGGAATCCTTTCCGGCAGTGGATGAAGTGGCCGGGACTGGCCGGTGGCAGCCGGATCGGTCGTCGCCTGACGGGGTCGGGGAATCCGCTGGCGGGGACTTGAAATATCCCGGTGGCCGCCCGCATATCGCCGGGGGAAAGTCCGTAACCGTCTCAGGTATAATGCTTTTTTACGATTTTTGGAGTGCGCCATGCCGATTTACGAGTATCGATGCGAGGCGTGCGGGTTCCAGAAGGAATTCCTGCAACGCATCAGCGACGCGCCGCTGACCGAGTGTCCGGAGTGCCGCAAGAACACACTCAGCAAGATGGTGACCGCGGCCGGATTCCAGTTGAAGGGCAGCGGCTGGTATGCCACCGATTTCCGCGACAAGGGCAGCAAACCCGCCGCTGACAGCGCGAAATCCGGCGACAGTGCCAAGAAAGACGAATCCAAGGCCGAGGCCGCCTGCGGTGCCGGAGCCTGTCCCGCCTGTAACTGACATCCGCTGAGGGGCCCGGCATCCAATGCCGGCCTGAGCGCGGTCCTGCTGTCCGCCGCCCGGCACAGTCGCCGGGCAGGCCGGGCAGCGCCTGAAGATCAATGTTCAAGAAAACCGCCATCAAAAGCTACATCGTCACCGGTCTGCTGATCTGGGTGCCGCTGGTGATCACGCTGTGGGTGCTGAACCTGCTGGTGAGCATCATGGACCAGAGCCTGCAGCTGCTGCCGAATGCGCTGCTCACCGAGAGCTGGCTGGGCGTGCATGTTCCCGGTCTGGGCGTGATCCTGACGGTGCTGGTCGTGTTCTCCACGGGCGTGCTTGCGGCCAATATCCTCGGCCAGCGGCTGGTGCAGTTCTGGGAGGGCATCCTCGCGCGAATTCCGGTCGTCAACAGCATCTACAACAGCGTCAAGCAGGTCAGCGATACCCTGTTCTCCGGCACCGGCCATGCGTTCCGCAAGGTGCTGCTGGTGCGTTACCCGCATCCCCAGGCCTGGTCGCTTGCCTTCCAGACCAACGTGCCGGTCGAAGTGGGCGTGCGGCTGCCGGAGGACTATGTCGCGGTGTTCATCCCGACGACGCCGAGCCCCGTCAACGGGTTTTATTTTTACGTGCGGCGCGAGGATGTCATCGAACTCGACATGTCAGTGGACGCCGCCTTCAAATACATTGTTTCCATGGGTGTGGTGGCTCCGGCCGGCAGCAATGGCGAGGCTGGCTCCAGGGCGCAACCCGCAAATAATTCACTTTAAAATCAAATACTTATGTCTATGCGCAGCCATTACTGCGGTTTGGTCGACCGCAAACTCCTCGGCCAGACCGTCAGCCTCTGCGGCTGGGTGCATCGCCGTCGCGACCATGGGGGCGTTATTTTCATCGACCTGCGCGACCGCGAAGGCCTGGTGCAGATCGTCTGCGATCCGGACCGCGCGGAAACCTTCGCCGCCGCCGACAGCCTGCGCAACGAGTTCGTGATCCGCGTCGAAGGCAAGGTGCGCGAGCGGCCTGCCGGCACCACCAACGCCAACCTCGTGAGCGGTGAAATCGAGGTGCTGGCGACAACACTGGAAGTGCTGAACCCCTCGCAGACGCCGCCCTTCATGATGGATGACGAACAGCTGTCCGAGAACGTGCGCCTGCAGTACCGCTTTCTCGATCTGCGTCGCCCGCAGATGCAGAAACATCTGCGCCTGCGCCACCAGGCTGCGCGCGCGGTGCGCAACTATCTCGATGACAACGGTTTCGTCGACGTCGAGACGCCGATGCTCTACAAGTCGACGCCCGAGGGCGCGCGCGAGTTCCTGGTGCCCTCGCGCATGCACGACGGGCAGTTCTACGCGCTGCCGCAGTCGCCGCAGCTGTTCAAGCAGCTGCTGATGGTGGCCGGTTACGACCGCTACTACCAGATCGTCAAATGTTTCCGCGACGAGGACCTGCGCGCCGACCGCCAGCCCGAATTCACCCAGATCGACATCGAGACCTCCTTCCTCGGCGAACGCGAGATCCAGGATCTGATGGAAGGTCTGATCCGTCACCTGTTCAAGCAGGTGCTCGATGTCGAACTCGGCGCCTTTCCGCGTCTGAGTTATGCGGAAGCGATGGCGAAGTACGGCTCGGACAAGCCCGACCTGCGCGTGAAGCTCGAGCTGACCGACCTCAGCGACCTGATGACGCAGGTCGAGTTCAAGGTCTTCAAGCAGGCGATTGCGCTGAAGGACGGCAAGGTCGTTGCGCTGCGCGTGCCCGGCGGCGCCGCGCTGACGCGCAAGGAAATCGACGACTACACCGCATTTGTCGGCATCTACGGCGCGAAGGGCCTGGCTTACATCAAGGTCAACGACGTCACGCAGCTCAACGAGCAGGGGCTGCAGTCGCCGATCGTCAAGTTCCTGCCGCAGCCGGTTCTGGCCGGCATACTCGAGCGTACCGGCGCCGCCAACGGCGACCTGATCTTCTTCGGCGCCGATCGCAGGAAAGTGGTTTGGGATGCGCTCGGGGCGCTGCGCGTCAAGGTCGGCCACGAGAAGGGCCATGCCGAAGCCGGCTGGCGGCCGTGCTGGGTCGTGGATTTTCCGGCCTTCGAATATGACGAAGAGGCGCAGCGCTGGAATGCCGCGCATCATCCGTTCACCGCACCGAAGGACGAACATGTCGGCTTGCTGGCGACCGATCCCGGCCAGGTACTGGCCAAGGC
Organism: Pseudomonadota bacterium; assembly: GCA_023431245.1. Taxonomy (GTDB): domain Bacteria; phylum Pseudomonadota; class Gammaproteobacteria; order Burkholderiales; family SG8-41. The sequence continues at coordinate 5,038 of JAEYXO010000153.1, forward strand.
CTATGACGTGGCGCTGAACGGCTGGGAAATCGGCGGCGGCTCGGTGCGCATCCACCGCGCCGAGGTGCAGTCGCAGGTGTTCGCCGCGCTGGGCATCACGCCTGAAGACGCGCGCGCCAAGTTCGGCTTCCTGCTCGACGCGCTGTCGTACGGCGCGCCGCCGCACGGCGGCATTGCCTTCGGCCTGGACCGCATCGTCACGCTGATGACGGGCGCCGAGTCGATCCGCGAGGTGATTGCCTTCCCGAAGACGCAGCGCGGACAGGACCTGATGGTGGATGCGCCGACGCCGGTGACCGAAAAACAGCTGCGCGAGCTGCACATCCGGCTGCGCAACGCCACCCCGGCCGCGTAGACGGGCCGGGTCGCGCGGCGGGCGGCTCCCATGCGTTTCCTGCGGCGGCTGCGCCATGCCCCGCGCTGGATGGTCCTGGCCGCCGTCGCCGTGCTGTCGGGCATGGTCCTGGCGCGCGGTGACGCGCCGTCCCTGTCAGCAATCCATCTCGGCGAACTGCCGCCCGAAGCCAGGCAGACACTGAAGCTGATCCAAAGCGGCGGCCCCTATCCCCATGACCGCGACGGCATCACCTTTAACAATTACGAGAAGCTGCTGCCGCCGGCGCGGCGGGGGCACTACAGCGAATACACCGTGATGACGCCGGGCATCCGGCATCGCGGCGCGCGGCGCATCGTCGTCGGCTGCGAACGCGTCCGCCCGCAGCCGCGGCCGGAACGCAGCTTGTGGCTGGCGCATTGCCGCGATGGCGGCGAGTTTTACTACACCGCCGATCATTACCGCAGCTTCCGGCGCATCATCGAATGAAGACAACACCATTGAGTGCAGGGACCAACGGCGTTTACCGCCTGCCGCGGCAGGACGTTGCGGAGGACCGGGCCGGATTGCGCGTGGTGGCGGCCGACCTGCGCCGTGCACGCGGCAAAACGGCCGCGTTGCGCGTGCTGGCCGGCGCGTTTTCGGCTCCCGCCGATTTCGGCGGCAACTGGGATGCACTCAACGACATGCTGCAGGATCTGTCCTGGCTGTCCGGGCGGGAGCAGGGCGTCGTGCTGCGGCTGTCCGGCACGGCGGGATTTTCCGCGGCCGCTCCGGAGGATTTCGCGCTGCTGCTTGAAATTCTCGCTGAAGCCGCGGCGTACTGGCGCGGGAAAAAACGCGTGTTTGTCGTGTTCTGCGATGCCACCGGCCTGCCGGAGTTCCCGCCGTCATGAACTACAAGATCCCGGTCTCGGTGCTGGTGCTGGTGCACACCGCCGACCTGCAGGTGCTGCTGCTGGAGCGTGCCGACCGACCGGGGTTCTGGCAGTCGGTGACGGGGAGCATGGATGAAGGCGAGACGCTGGCGCAGACCGCGCAGCGCGAACTGGCCGAAGAAACCGGCATCGTCGCGGCGCCCGGCATGCTGGTCGACTGGAAACGGCAGAACCGTTATGAAATCTACCGCCACTGGCGCGGCCGTTACGCGCCCGGCGTGACCCACAATACGGAACATGTGTTCGGATTGACGCTGCCGGCTACCCGCGACATCGTGTTGTCGCCGCGGGAGCATCTGGCCTTCGTCTGGCTGCCGTGGCGGGACGCGGCGGACCGGGTTTTTTCGTGGAGCAATGCCGAAGTGATCCGCGAACTTCCGGACAGGCTGGCGTCCGGCGCCTAATCCCCTTGGCGGACCGGGATTTTCCGGGTGGTTTTTCTGTCAAAATCCTGTAATGTAGAAACTTTTCCCGTACTGGGCATCAGAAGGGCCTGACGATGGAAGCGAAAACGATCACCTTTGACGGTTTCAAGCCGCTGGCCGACGAAGCCTGCCAGGAGCGCATACTGGCCGCGCGGCAGAAGCTGGGCGAGCGCGTCGTGCTGCTGGGACACCACTATCAGCGCGCGGATGTCTACAAACACGCCGACCTGACCGGCGATTCGCTGCAGCTGTCGAAACTCGCGGCGCAGACCGACTCCGAATACATCGTGTTCTGTGGCGTGCATTTCATGGCCGAAGTGGCCGATATCCTGTCGCGGCCCTCGCAGCAGGTGATCCTGCCCGACATGAATGCCGGCTGTTCGATGGCCGACATGGCGAGCCTGCCCAAGGTCGAGCGTGCCTGGCGTGAAATCGCCGGGGTCCTCGATCCGGATGAACACGTCACGCCGATCACCTACATCAATTCCGCCGCCGACCTGAAGGCCTTCTGCGGCGAGCATGGCGGCATCGTCTGCACCTCGTCCAATGCGCGCGGCATCCTGCAGTGGGCGTTCAACCGTCGCGAAAAGGTGCTGTTTTTCCCCGACCAGCACCTCGGTCGCTGGACGGGTTACCTGATGGACATTCCGCTGTCCGAAATGCTGGTCTGGGATCCGGACGAGCCGATGGGCGGCCTCACTCCGCAGCAGATCAAGATGGCCAAGGTGCTGCTGTGGAAAGGGCACTGCTCGGTGCACCAGATGTTCCAGGCCCAGCACATCCTGCGCTGGCGCCAGCAACATCCGGGCGGGCTGGTGATCAGCCATCCGGAGTGCAATTTCGAGGTGTGCAAGCTGTCGGACTATGTCGGCTCCACCGACTACATCATCAAGACCATCGCCGCGAGCCCGCCCGGATCGCGCTGGCTGGTCGGCACCGAGCTGAACCTCGTCAACCGCATTGCCGAGGAATTCGGCCCTCAGGGCAAGTCGGTGCAGTTCATGGCGCCGACGGTATGCATGTGTTCGACGATGCAGCGCATCGATCCCCAGCACCTGGCCTGGTCGCTGGAGAACCTTGTGGCCGGCAAGGTGGTGAACCCGATCAAGGTGCCGGCGTACGAGGCGGAACTGGCGCGGATCGCGCTGGAGCGCATGCTGTCTGTCTCCTGAGCATGTCGTGACCGGCGCGCCGCTGCAGCTGAGCGTCGCCACCTACAATATCCACAAGGGCTTCTCGGTCACGCCGCTTTTCGCTCGGCGTCCGACCCTGCATGCGCTGCGCGAGCAGCTGCGCCTGCTGAACACCGACCTGGTGTTCCTGCAGGAGGTGGTCGGCGCGCATGCCGTGCATGCCGCGCGCCACCGCGACTGGCCGGCGCAGTCCCAGTACGAATACCTCGCCGACAGCCTCTGGCACAGCCATGCCTACGGCAAGAACGCGGTCTACGATGCAGGCCACCACGGCAACGCGGTGCTGTCGCGCTACCCGATCACGAGCTGGGACAACGAGGACGTTTCCGCGCACCGCTTCGAGCGCCGCGGCCTGCTGCATTGTGAAATCGCGGTGCCCGGCTGGCCGCTTCCCCTGCACTGTGTCTGCGTCCACCTGGCGCTGACGGCGCGCGGCCGCGGCCTGCAGCTGGAACGGCTGCGCCAGCGCATCGAGCGGATGGTGCCTTCGGGCGCACCGCTGATCATCGCCGGCGATTTCAACGACTGGTACTGGCGCCATCGCGCGACCCAGGAACTGGCGCTGCCGCTGAACATGCACGAGGTGTTCGAGTTGAAAGGTGGCGTACCCGCGCGCAGTTTTCCGGCGCTGCTGCCGCTGCTGCGGCTCGACCGCATCTATGTCCGCGGATTTTCGGTGCGCGACGTGCGCGTCCACCACGGCCGGCACTGGGGGCGGATTTCCGATCACGCGCCGCTGACCGCGCAGCTGGAGCGCCTGCGGGGTTGAGTCCTGCGCCGGCCCGCGGTGCG
>JAEYXO010000185.1 GCA_023431245.1 Pseudomonadota bacterium
CCTGCATCCCTACCTGATGCTGATCGCGACCGCCTGGGTCGTCTACGTCCTGTATCACCGCGAATTCGAGTCAAAGACCCTCAAGGCGCTCACGGGGCAGGCCGACCTGACGGCCACCCGCTAGCGCAAGGAGCTTGCCGTGTCCGTCATCGACGGGCGGGGCATGCAGTACGGCCACAGAATGCAGCCGCCGCGGCAGTCCGCGGCAGGATGCACGGCCGCCGTTGCCAGGCGGATTGTCCGGCTGGCCTGTTGCTGATCATTTCCCGGAGGAGGGAGCATGGCGAAGAAGCGAAGCATGAAATCCGCGGCGGCTGTCATCGCATCTGCAGTGGTGGTCGCCCTCGGTGTTGCGCAGCCGGCGGCGGCGCAGGGCTGGAAACCGGAGAAGCCGGTTGAACTGCTGGTTTCATCGGCGCCCGGCGGCAGCAACGACCGCATCGCGCGCATCATCCAGAAAATCGCCCAGGAACAGAAGCTGACCCCCGTGCCGATCAGCGTGATCAACCGGCCGGGCGGGAACCAGACCATTTCCAGGGCCTACATCAACCAGAACCCCGGCGATGCGCACTATCTCGATGTCGGCAACCCGACGCTGATCGCCAACCAGGTCGCCGGGCGCCAGCAATACGGCGATTTCACGCCTATCGCGCTGATGGTCAACGAGTTCGCGGCCTTCACCGTCCGCGCCGACTCGCCGCTGCGCAACGCGCAGGATCTCGTCGCACAGCTGAAGAAGGATCCGGAATCCGTGGCGGTCGGGGTCAGCAACCGCGGCGGCACCAACCACCTGACGCTGTCGCTGCTGGCCAAGGCGGCCGGCATCGACGCGCGGCGCCTGAAGGTCGTGGTGTTCAAGACCAATGCGGAAGGGCTGACGGCGATGCTCGGCGGGCACATCCAGCTGGTGTCCTCGGCGGTGGCGACCGCGGTGGGGCAGATGCGCGACGGCAAGGCGCGGATCATCTCCGTCAGTGCGCCCCAGCGCATGGGCGGCGACCTGGCGCAGGTGCCGACGCTGCGCGAGCAGGGTTATGACGTTTCGTTGTCCAACTGGCGCGCCATCATCGGTCCCAAGGGGCTCAATCCGGCGCAGGTCGCCTTCTGGGAGGACGTGCTGTCGAAAGTGGTGGCGACCGATGAATGGAAGGGCGTGCTCGAAAAGCAGTTCTGGGACGGCAATTTCCTGCGCAGCCGCGAGTTCGCGAAATACATGGATCACGAATACGCGCAGACCAAGTCCGTGATGATCGATCTCGGGCTCGCAAAATGACGGCGGGCCGCGGAGATGGCTGAAGACGTCCTGCTGCTCGACAACGGGGAGATCGCGCGCGTCTTTGATCTCGACGCCTGCATGCGGGCGCTGGAAAAGGCGTACCGCGCCGCGGCGGGCGGTCGCGCCGTGGAGCGCGCCCGCAGCCAGACCCGGGTGCCGCTGGACGAACCCGGCGTCACCTACTGTTTCAAGAGCATGGAGGGCGCGCTCGTCGGCGACGGCTACATGACGCTGCGCATCACCTCGGATGCCGTGTTCGAGGGCATGGTGGACGGGCGCAAACGCCGCGAAAAACTGGCGCGCGGCCCGGGCGGCAGCTACTGCGGATTGATACTGCTGTTCAGCACCCGCGATGTCGCGCCGGTCGCGATGCTCCACGACGGCCTGATCCAGCTGGCGCGCGTCGCCTGCACCAGCGCGCTCAGCGTGCGCCTGCTGGCGCGCGAGGATGCGGGCGACCTGGCGATGATCGGTGCCGGCGAGCAGGCCTGGTGGCACCTGAAGGCCGCATCAGCCGTGCGCAGTCTGAGGAGGGTCCGGGTCTACGGCCCCACCGCGGCGCGCCGCGATGCATTTGCCGCGCGGGCACGGGACGAACTCGGTCTTGCGGCGGAGGCCGTTGCTGCGGCCAAGGATGCGGTCAGCGGCGCGGACATCGTGATCGCGGCGACCAATGCCAGCGAACCGGTGCTCGACGGGCGCTGGCTCGCCCCCGGCGCGCATGTCGTGTCCATCGTCAGCGGTGACAAGGGCGGCCGGCGGCGCGAACTCGATGACGAGACGATGCGCCGGGCGGCCCTGGTCGTCGCGCATTCCAAGGCGGGTGCGATCGAGCACGGCAACGGCGACCTCGCCGGGCCGGTGGCGTCCGGCATTCTCAGCTGGGAGAAAATCGTCGACCTGCCCGATCTCGTGGCCGGCAATGCGCCGCGCCGCAGGAACTCGGATGACATCACGGTGTTCAAGAACAACGGCGGCACGGGGCTGCAGTTCGCGGCGGTCGGCCCGGTGGTTTACGAGAAGGCGCTCGCCGCAGGCATCGGCCGGAAACTGCCGGCCGGATGGTTCATGGAGAGCATGAAGTCCTGAGCGGTCCGCGCGCAGACAAAAAAACGGCCGGGGAGACCCGGCCGTTTTTTTGTCCTGCGGGAAGCGCCGGTTACAGCAGCGGCACGATCAGCAGCGCGACGATGTTGATGATCTTGATCAGCGGGTTGATCGCGGGGCCGGCGGTGTCCTTGTAGGGGTCGCCGACGGTGTCGCCGGTCACCGCCGCCTTGTGGGCTTCGGAACCCTTGCCGCCGTGGTTGCCGTCCTCGATGTATTTCTTGGCATTGTCCCAGGCGCCGCCGCCGGTGCACATGGAGATGGCGACGAAGAGGCCGGTGACGATGGTGCCCATCAGCATGCCGCCGAGTGCCTGCACGCCGGCATCCTTGCCCATCAGCGCGCCGACGATCAGCGCGACCGCGACCGGCGCCAGCACCGGCAGCAGCGAGGGGGCGATCATTTCCTTGATCGCGGCGCGGGTCAGCATGTCCACCGCGCGCGAGTAATCCGGCTTGGCGGTGCCTTCCATGATGCCGCTGATTTCCTTGAACTGGCGGCGCACCTCGACCACCACCGAACCGGCGGCGCGGCCGACGGCTTCCATCGCCATTGCGCCGAACAGGTAGGGGATCAGGCCGCCGGCGAAGAGGCCGATGATGACCGCGGGGTTCGACAGGTCGAAGGCCAGCACGCGGCCGGTTTCCTCGATCTTGTGGGTGTAGTCGGCGAACAGCACCAGGGCGGCCAGGCCGGCGGAACCGATGGCGTAGCCCTTGGTTACCGCCTTGGTGGTGTTGCCGACGGCGTCCAGCGGATCGGTGACGTCGCGCACCGACTTCGGCATTTCCGACATCTCGGCGATGCCGCCGGCGTTGTCGGTGATCGGGCCGTAGGCGTCGAGCGCGACGATGATGCCGGCCATCGACAGCATCGAGGTCGCGGCGATCGCGATGCCGTAGAGGCCGCCCAGGGCGTAGGACACGTAGATCGCGACGCACACCGCCAGCACCGGCCAGGCAGTCGAGCGCATCGACACGCCGAGGCCGGCGATGATGTTGGTGCCGTGGCCGGTGGTCGAGGCGGCGGCAACGTGGCGCACCGGCGCGTACTGGGTGCCGGTGTAGTACTCGGTGATCCACACCAGGAAGGCGGTCAGCACGAGGCCGACCACCGCGGTGCCGTAGAGCTTCATCACCGACAGGTTCGGATAGTGCTCGGCGATGTTGCCGAGCATCCAGCTGGTGATCGGGTAGAAGGCGATCAGCGCCAGCACGCCGGCGACGATCAGGCCGCGGTAGAGCGCGCCCATGATGTTCTTGCCGTCGGAAGTCTTGACGAAGAAGGCGCCGATGATCGAGGCGATGATGGCGAAGCCGCCGAGAACCAGCGGGTACATCACCGCGCCCTGCACGACTTCGGGCTTCGGCAGCATCAGCGCCGCCAGCACCATCGTCGCGATGATGGTCACCGCGTAGGTCTCGAACAGGTCGGTGGCCATGCCGGCGCAGTCGCCGACGTTGTCACCGACGTTGTCGGCGATCACCGCCGGGTTGCGCGGATCGTCCTCCGGGATGCCGGCTTCGACCTTGCCCACCAGGTCGGCGCCGACATCGGCGCCCTTGGTGAAGATGCCGCCGCCGAGGCGCGCGAAGATCGAGATCAGCGAGGAACCGAAGGCCAGCCCGATCAGCGGCTTGATGACGTTGCTCATTTTCGCGCCGTAGCCGGCGGTCGAGGTCAGGTACCAGAAGAACAGCACGGTGCCGAGCAGGCCGAGGCCGACCACCAGCATGCCGGTGATTGCACCGCCGCGGAAGGCGATGTCGAGCGCGGGGTTGATGCCGTTCCTCGCCGCTTCGGCAGTGCGCACGTTGGCGCGCACCGACACGTTCATGCCGATGTAGCCGGCGGCGCCGGACAGCACGGCGCCGACCGCGAAGGCGGCGGCGGTGGCGCCGCCCAGGGCGATCCAGATCAGCACGAACAGCACGGCGCCGACGATGGCGATGGTGGTGTACTGGCGGTTCAGATATGCCTGTGCGCCGGCCTGGATGGCCGCGGCAATTTCGCGCATGCGGTCATTGCCGTCCGGCTGGGAGACGATCCAGCGGATCGACACCACGCCGTAGATCAGCGCGGCGACGGCGCAGATCAGCGCAAAAATCAAACCTTCCGTCATGATTGCTCCTAAGCTATTGTTTTAATTGATAAATTTTGCGGCGGCTCACGATGGATCGCAAAGCCGCAGATTCGCGGACGGCGCATTATAAAACCGGATGCCTCCGGCCTCCACCGAAAAGCGCGCTTCTGGCTGATTTAACGCCGGTTTTTGCCGGGAGAGGGTGTCCGCCATCCGGACTGCAGCCGGCGGGGGACCGGCTTGAGCCGGAGCCTGGCGTGCACCGGCAGGCCGTCCCGGAACGGCTGCAGGGCTTCGCCGCGGATCAGCGGCCCGAAATAGCGGCGCGCGGCTGCCGTAAGCCGGTAGCCGTCGGCATTCAGGAAAGCGCGCGGCAGGCGCTTCTCGCGGTTCATCAGGCCGGCGAGCGGCGCCGGCACGATGCGCCAGCGATAGGGATGGTCATTGCTGCGCCGGATGACCGGCATGACGCCGGTTCGGCCCTCAAGCGCGTACGCCAGCGCGCTGCGGCCCACGGCATACGCCTGCTCGAGATCCGTCTGTGAGGCGAGGTGGCGTGCCGCGCGCTGCACGTAGTCCAGCACGCTCCAGTGCACCTTCAGTCCCAGCGCGCCGCGCACCATGGCCGCGATCAGCGGCGCGACGCCGCCGAGCTGTTCGTGGCCGGGGATGCCGTCGCCGCCTGCCTGCGTCAGGCGGCGGCCGTCGCGCAGGCGGATGCCCTCGGCAACCGCCACCGCGCACCAGCCGTGTGCCTGCACTCTCTCCTTGACCGCAGCTATGAACTGGCGGCGGTTGAAAGGCACCTCCGGCACCAGCAGCAGCACGGGGCCGTCTTCACCCGCCGGCAAGGCCATGCCGCAGGCGGCCGCGATCCAGCCGGTGTAGCGGCCCATGACTTCCATGACGAACACCCTGGTCGAGCTGTGCGACATCGATGCGAGATCGGCCATGGCTTCGCGCAGGCTGGTCGCGGCGTACTTGGCGACCGAACCGAAACCGGGGCTGCAGTCGGAGCCGACGATGTCGTTGTCGATGGTTTTCGGTATCGCGACCGAGATCACCGGCTGGCCGAGTTGCGGCAGTATCGTGGCGACCTGGTGCGCGGTTTCGGCGGAGCCGTTGCCGCCGTTGTAGAAAAAATAGCCGATGTCGTGCGCGCGGAACACCGCGGCCAGTCTTTCGAAGTGTGCGCGGCCCTGGGGCAGCGGCGGCAGATCGTGGCGGCAGGAGCCGAAGATGCCGCCGGGGGTGTGCATCAGCGCGCGGATCGCCGCGACCGGTTCGGCCGATGCATCGACGAGGTCTTCGTCAAGCGCGCCGAGGATGCCGTTGCGCGCCGCATAGACGCGGCCGATGCGCGCGCGGTTGCGGCGGGCGGCCTCGATCAGGCCGCAGGCACTGGCATTGATGGTGGCGGTGACGCCGCCGGACTGGGCGTAGAGGGCGTTTTTGGCGGTCACGGCGCGGACGGCGGCTGCCGCGGTTATTTCTCGCTTCCCTGGGTGCGCGAGGTATGGGATTCGATGGCCGCGAAGATCTTGTCGCGGATGTGCTCGACGGTGCCGCGGCCGTAGATGTTGACGTAATGCGGCGCGCGCTGGTCGCCGCTGGCGGCCCAGCTGAGGTAGTAGTTGATCAGCGGCTTGGTCTGGTCATGGTAGGTCTGGATGCGGCGCTTGACCGTTTCCTCGTTGTCATCGCTGCGCTGGACCAGCGGCTCGCCGGTGACATCGTCCTTGCCTTCGACGAGCGGGGGCTTGAATTCGATGTGGTAGGAGCGGCCCGAGGGCGGATGCACGCGGCGGCCGCTCATGCGCCTGAGGATCTCGCCGTCGCCCACTTCGATCTCGATGACGAAGTTGATGTCGATTCCGGCCTGGCGCAGCGCTTCGGCCTGCGGCAGCGTGCGCGGAAAGCCGTCCATGATGAAGCCGGTGGCGCAGTCCGGCGCCTTGATGCGTTCCTTGACCAGTTCGATCACCACCTGGTCCGGCACCAGCGCGCCGCGGTCCATGTAACCGCGGACCTCGTTGCCCAGCGGGGAGTTGGCCTTCATCGCCGCGCGCAGCATGTCGCCGGTCGAAATCTGGGGGATCCTGTAACGCTCGATCAGGAATTGGGCCTGGGTGCCTTTGCCGGCACCGGGCAGGCCGAGCAGGAGTATGCGCATCGGGGTGCCGGGTTCAAGTTGGGCCGGAGAGTATAGCCGCGTCGCCGCGGTGCGCAAAATCGCCGGATATACAGCAGCTTACCGGCGCAGCAGGCGGCGCAGCCGCTGCAGATCGGCGGGCGTGTCGACGCCGGGGTGCGGCGCCGCGGCGGTGACAGCAACGCTGATGCGGTAACCATGGGCCATTGCGCGCAGCTGTTCCAGCGCCTCGGCGCGTTCGATCGCTGCCGGTTTCAGCCGGCTGTAGGCGCGCAGGAAGCTGCAGCGGTAGGCGTAGATGCCGAGGTGGCGCAGGACAGGCAGTCCCGCGGGCAGCCTGCGGATGCCGCCGGCGAAGGCGTCGCGTGCCCAGGGAATCGGCGCGCGGCTGAAGTACAGCGCATGGCCGGCGTCGTCGAGCACGACCTTCACCACGTTGGGGTTGGCCAGGTCGCGGGCTTCGCGGATGCGGCAGGCGGCGGTGGAGATGGCGGCGGCGCGGTGTGCGGCCAGGTTTTCGGCAACGCGGCGGATCAGCGCCGGCGCGATCAGCGGTTCATCGCCCTGCACGTTGACGACGATCGCATTGGCGGCAAGGCGCAGCTTCGCCGCGACTTCCGCCAGGCGGTCGGTGCCGGTGGCGTGGTCGTCGCGCGTCATCAGCACCTCGTGGCCGTGGTCGTTCACGGCATCGGCGATCCTGGCGTCATCGGTTGCCACGATCACGCGCTGCGCGCCGCTGCGTTCGGCGCGTTCGGCGACACGCACCACCATCGGCCTGCCGCCGATGTCGGCCAGCGGCTTGCCGGGAAACCGCGTGGAGGCGTAGCGGGCCGGGATGACGACGGTGAATTTCATTG
>JAEYXO010000194.1 GCA_023431245.1 Pseudomonadota bacterium
CCGGTCGAAGTGCACCACCACGAGGTTGCCGCTCCGGGGCAGTGCGAGATCGGCACCATGTTCTCCAGCCTGGTCAAGCGCGCCGACTGGAACCAGATCCTGAAATACACCGTGCACAACGTCGCCCATTCCTACGGCAAGACTGCGACCTTCATGCCGAAACCGGTGGTCGGCGACAACGGCTCGGGCATGCACGTGCACCAGTCGGTGTGGAAGGGCGGGCAGAATCTGTTCAGCGGCAACGGATATGCCGGCCTCTCGGAGACCGCGCTGTACTACATCGGCGGCATCATCAAACATGCCCGCGCGCTGAACGCGATCACCAATCCGGGCACCAACTCGTATAAGCGTCTGGTGCCGGGTTTCGAGGCGCCGATCAATCTCGCCTACTCCGCGCGCAACCGCTCGGCCTCGATCCGCATTCCGCATGTCGCAAGCCCGAAGGCGCGCCGCATCGAGGTGCGTTTCCCGGATCCGACGGCCAACCCGTACCTGGCCTTCGCCGCGATGCTGATGGCCGGCCTCGACGGCATCCAGAACAAGATCCATCCCGGCGATGCCGTCGACAAGAACCTGTATGACCTGCCGCCGGAAGAGGCGAAGAAGGTGCCGAATGTCTGCTCGTCCCTGGACATGGCACTGGACTACCTCGACAAGGATCGCGAGTTCCTGACCCGTGGCGGCGTGTTCTCCAACGACATGATCGATGCCTACATCGACCTGAAGATGGAAGAGGTCACCGCGTTCCGCATGACCACGCATCCGCTCGAGTTCCAGATGTACTACAGCCTCTGATCGCGGCTGCGCTCCGGCAAAAGGGCGGGCCTGTGTCCGCCCTTTTGTTTTCCTGCCGGATTGCAGTTTTTTCTTTACTGACATAGACTTAACCGATACCTCTTCATGTTGCGGGTCAACCACGCCGCCCATGTTTCCGTTACCGGAAATGCCGGCTTTGCCGCAGGTTCAACCGGGGCCATCGATGCGCTTGCTGATGTTTTTCGCGGTTTTGCTGGGACTGTCGGCGACAGCACGCGCCGATATCTGGGAGTGCGTCGACAGCAGCGGCAACAAGCGGTTTACCAACCTGAAATCCGAGTCGGCGGGCTGCAAGCCGATGAATCTGCCCCCGGTGTCGACCGTGCCGGCGCCCAAGCCGCCGGCACCGGCGGCCAGGGGCGCGGAGGCGAAGCCGCAGGCGGCAACGCCCGGCAGCTTTCCCAAGGTCGACGCGCCGACGCAGCAGCAGCGGGACGCCGAGCGCCGCAAGATACTCGAGCAGGAACTGGCCAACGAGCAGAAGCTGCTCGACCAGGCCAGGAAGGAACTCGCCGAGCAGGAGGCTGTGCGCCTCGGCAGCGAGCGCAACTACCAGCGTGTGCTGGACCGTCTGGAACCCTTCCAGAAGAAGGTTGCGCTGCACGAGAACAATATCGCGAACCTGCGCAAGGAACTCGGCGCGCTGCGCTGACGCGTCCCTCCGGCGGATCCCGCCCGCCATCCGGCGTTCCCGGGCGGCGCCTGTCTGAATGCCCTGACCGGGGCTCCCCTGCTGGCGTGCTTTTTGCTGCTCCCGCACGTCATGAAAACAGGCCATGACCTCCACCGTGCTGAGCGGGCTCGATCTCCTTGCCACGGCCGTGGTCGTGGCGGATGACCGGCATGCCGTGCTCCATATGAATCCCGCAGCGGAAAACCTGTTCGAGGCCTCGGTCACCAACATGGCGGGGCTGACCCTCGAGCGCCTGTTCGGCGACAACGCCGTACTGGCTTCGGCGATCAGTTACGCGCAGGCCAACAACTGCAGTTATACCGAGCATGAGGTCGAGTTCACGGTGAACGGCAGGCTGCGGCTGAATCTTGCCTGCACGGTCACTCCAACGGACCTCGGGGATGAAATTTCGGGGATGCTGCTCGAGTTCCGCCAGATCGACCGCCAGCTGCGCGTCGAGCGCGAGGCGCGGCTGCTCGAGCAGAGCCAGGCGCACCGCGAGCTGATCCGCAACCTTGCGCATGAAATCAAGAATCCGCTGGGCGGCATCCGCGGCGCCGCGCAGCTGCTGGACCGCGAACTCGAACGGCCCGCGCTGCACGAGTACACCCAGGTCATCATCAAGGAATCGGATCGCCTGCAGTCGCTGATGGACCGCCTGCTGACGCCGCACCGCCTGCCGCTGCCGGGCCCGGTCAACATCCACGAGGTGCTGGAGCGCGTGCGCAGCATCATCCTCGCCGAGTTTCCCGGCATCCGCGTGCGCCGCGATTACGACACCAGCATGCCGCTGCTGACCGGTGACCGCGAGCAGCTGATCCAGGCGGTGCTCAACATCGCGCGCAATGCCGCGCAGGCGATAAGGGGCAGCAGCATGGACATTGCCGCGGGTGAGATCCGCCTGAAGACCCGCATCGCGCGCCAGGTGACGCTGGCACGCCGCCGTTACCGGCACGCGGTGCAGCTGGAAATCATCGACAACGGCCCCGGCATTCCCGAACCGATGCGCGAGCGCGTGTTCCAGCCGCTGATTTCCGGCCGCGAGGGCGGCAGTGGCCTCGGCCTGACGATAGCGCACAACTTCGTCACCCAGCACCAGGGCACCATCACCTTCGAAACCGCGCCGGGCAGAACCTGCTTCACACTGCTGTTGCCGGTGCAGGACGACATCCGCGCAGCGCGGCAGGCCGAACGCGCGCCGCCTGCGTCCCGAACCCAATGAATGATTGCGAAACGCCATGAAACCAGTCTGGATCATTGACGACGACCGCTCGATACGCTGGGTGTTCGAGAAGGCACTGACGCGCGAGAACATCGCCTTCAAGGTGTTTTCCTCCGCACGCGAGGCGCTGGCCGCGCTCGACGAGGAGACGCCACAGGTGGTGGTCAGCGACATCCGCATGCCGGGGGAATCCGGCCTTGAACTGCTGCAGCAGGCCAAGACGCGCCACCCGTCGCTACCGGTCATCATCATGACCGCCTACTCCGACCTCGAAAGCGCGGTGACCGCCTTCCAGGGCGGCGCCTACGAATACCTGCCCAAACCCTTCGATGTTGATCATGCGGTCGAACTGATCCGCCGTGCGATGGACGAGAGCGTGCGCCAGGACACCGCCGGCGAAGTCAGCGAATCGGTGCCTGAGATACTCGGCCAGGCGCCGGCGATGCAGGAGGTGTTCCGCGCGATCGGCCGCCTGTCGCAGTCCCACGCGACGGTGATGATCACCGGCGAGTCGGGCACCGGCAAGGAACTGGTGGCGAGCGCGCTGCACCGCCACAGCCCGCGCGCGGGTCGGCCGTTCATCGCCATCAACACCGCGGCGATCCCGAAGGAGCTGCTGGAGTCCGAACTGTTCGGCCACGAGCGCGGCGCCTTCACCGGCGCCCAGAACATGCGCCGCGGCCGTTTCGAGCAGGCCGAGGGCGGCACGCTGTTCCTCGACGAGATCGGCGACATGCCGCAGGAACTGCAGACGCGGCTGCTGC
>JAEYXO010000258.1 GCA_023431245.1 Pseudomonadota bacterium
ACCTGCTGTTCCTGATCGCGCTGCTGTCGATGCTGCAGGCGACGCTGACCCTGCCCGGCATCGCGGCGATTGCGCTGACACTGGGCATGGCGATCGATGCCAACGTGCTGATCAACGAACGGGTGCGGGAGGAATTGCGCAACGGCAACACGCCGCACGCGGCGATCCATGCCGGGTATGACAAGGCCTGGGGCACGATCCTGGATTCGAACCTGACCAACCTCGTGGTCGGCGTTTCGCTGTTCGCTTTCGGTTCGGGGCCGGTCCGGGGTTTTGCGGTGGTGCACTGCCTCGGCATCATGACCTCGATCTTCAGCGCGGTGATGGTGTCGCGCTGCGTCGTCAACCTGATGTACGGCAACCGTCGCCGCCTCGAGTCGATCTCCGTGGGCCAGATCTGGCGGCCGGATGCGGAAAAGGCCTGATTCCCGGCGCCCATACATAACTTGCGGACATAAACATGGAATTTTTCAGAATCAGGCGCGTGATCCCGTTCATGCGCCATGCGTTCATCTTCAACATGATCTCCGTGCTGGTGTTCGTGGTCGCGGTCGGCTCGCTGGCGACACGGGGCCTGCATCTCGGCGTCGACTTCACCGGCGGCACGGTGATGGAGGTGACCTACCAGCAGCCGCCGGATCTCGACCGGATCCGCGCCCGGATGGTGGAGATCGGCTTCACCGAGCCCAGCGTGCAGAATTTCGGCAGTTCCCGCGACGTGCTGATCCGCCTGCCGCTGAAGGAGGGGCTCAGCAGCGCGGGCATTTCCGAAGTGGTCATGAAGGAGCTGAAACAGCTCGGCGGCGAGGTTGAGCTTCAGCGCGTCGAGTTCGTCGGCCCGCAGGTGGGCAAGGAGCTGCTGGAGAACGGCGCGCTGGCCCTGCTGTTCGTGTGTGCCGGGATCATCGTTTACCTGTGGTTCCGGTTCGAGTGGAAATTCGGCGTGTCGGCGATCGTCGCCAACCTGCACGACGTGGTGATCATTCTCGGTTTCTTTTCGCTGTTCCAGTGGGAGTTCACGCTGCCCGTGCTGGCGGCCGTGCTGGCGGTGCTCGGCTATTCCGTGAATGAATCCGTGGTCATCATGGACCGGGTGCGCGAGTGTTTCCGCAACCGGAACATGCGCAAGCTGTCGGTGCCCGAAATCATCGACACCGCGATCACCGCGACGATATCGCGCACCGTCATCACGCACGGATCGACGCAGCTGATGGTGTGCTCGATGCTGGTCTTCGGCGGCGAAGCGCTGTTCTATTTCGCGCTGGCGCTGACCATCGGCATCTGGTTCGGCATCTATTCCTCGATCATGGTGGGCAGCTCGCTGCTGATGTGGCTGGGGCTCCGGCGCGGCGACCTGGTCAAGCCCGAGGCCGCACAGAAGCCCGGAGAAGACGGCGCCGTAGTCTAGGCGGACTGCGGCCTTGGAACTGCTCGCGCTCTTCATCGACCTCGTCGTCAACCTCGACGAGCACCTGCAGGCGCTGGTTGCCGCCTACGGCGCCTGGATCTACCTGATCCTGTTCCTGATCGTGTTCTGCGAGACCGGACTGGTGGTGACGCCGTTCCTTCCCGGCGACTCGCTGCTGTTCGTGGCCGGCGCAATCGCCGCCGCCGGCGGCATGAACATACACCTGCTGGTCGTGCTGCTGATCATCGCGGCGATACTGGGGGATGCCGTCAACTACAGCATAGGCCACTACATCGGGCCGCGGGTGCTGAAGGACCGCAATTCGCGCTGGCTCAATCCGAAGCACCTGGAGCGGGCGCATGAATTCTACGAACGCCACGGCGGCAAGACCATCATCATCGCCCGCTTCGTGCCGATCGTCCGCACCTACGCGCCTTTCGTTGCCGGCGCGGCGAGCATGCCCTATCCGCGTTTCGCGCTCTACAACGTGACCGGTGCGATCATCTGGGTGGTGTCGCTGGGTTATGCCGGTTACTTCTTCGGCAACATCCCGCTGATCAAGGACAACCTGACGGTGGTGATCATCGTGATCATCATCCTGTCGATCCTGCCCGGTGTCTTCGAATACCTGCGCAACCGCAGGCAGGCCTGAGCGCGGGGCTGAAACCCGCGCCGGCGCTCAGATGCGCCTGGCCAGTTCCACGGCCTTGCCGATGTAGTTCGCCGGCGTCATCGCCAGCAGGCGCTGTTTCTCGGCTTCGGGAATGCCCTGCAGGCCCTTGATGAAAGCCTGCAGCGTATCGCGGTTGATGCCCTTGCCGCGCGTCAGTTCCTTCAGCTGCTCGTAGGCGCCGGCCACGTTGTAGCGGCGCATCACGGTCTGGATCGGCTCGGCCAGCACTTCCCAGTTGGCATCGAGGTCGGCCGCGAGTTTTTCGCGGTTCGCCTCCAGCTTGTTGAGGCCCTTCAGGCAGGAATCCCAGGCCAGCAGCGCGTAACCCAGCGCGACACCCATGTTGCGCAGCACCGTCGAGTCGGTCAGGTCGCGCTGCCAGCGCGACACCGGCAGCTTGTCCGAGAGGTGGCGCAGCAGCGCGTTTGACAGCCCGAGGTTGCCTTCGGAATTCTCGAAGTCGATCGGATTGACCTTGTGCGGCATGGTCGAGGAGCCGATTTCGCCGGCCTTCGTCTTCTGCTTGAAATAGCCGACCGAGATGTAGCCCCAGATATCGCGGTCGAGGTCGAGCAGGATGGTGTTGGCGCGCGCCACCGCGTCGAACAGCTCGGCAATCGCGTCATGCGGCTCGATCTGGATGGTGTAGGGATTGAACTCGAGGCCCAGCGACTCGACGAAGCGTTTGGCGAAGTTCTCCCAGTCGAGATCCGGATAGGCGGCAAGGTGGGCGTTGTAGTTGCCGACCGCGCCGTTGATCTTGCCGAGCAGCGACACGCCAGCGATGCGGGCGCGGGCGCGCTCGAGGCGCGCGACCACGTTGGCCATCTCCTTGCCCTGCGTCGTCGGCGAGGCCGGCTGGCCGTGGGTCCGCGACAGCATCGGCGCGTCCGCCAGTTCGTGCGCCAGCGCGCGCAGCTTTGCGGCGATCGCGTCCAGCGCCGGCAGCAGGGCATTCGCGCGGGCTTCCTGCAGCATCAGCGCATGGCAGAGGTTGTTGATGTCTTCCGAAGTGCAGGCGAAGTGGATGAACTCGCCGACCCTGGTCACTTCGGCGTTTTGGGCGAGGCGCTCCTTCAGCAGGTACTCGACCGCCTTGACGTCGTGGTTGGTGGTGGCCTCGATGGCCTTCACGCGTTCGCCGTCGGTTTCCGAGAAATTCTTCACCAGCGCGTCGAGTTCGGCGACGGTGGTTTTCGAGAACGGCGGCACTTCCTTCAGCGCCGGCTCCGCAGCCAGTGCCTTCAGCCATTCGACTTCAACCCGCACCCGCTGCCGGATCAGCGCCTGTTCGCTGAAGCAGTCGCGCAGGGCGCCGAGTTTGCCGTGGTAGCGGCCGTCGAGCGGGGAGAGGGCGGAGAGGGCGGTCAGGGTCATCGGCAGCACCTTGTCATGGGGCGGCGATTTTATCATGGGCCCAATGCCGGTCCTCCCTCCGCCACGGCGGTAAGATGTGCCGCATGCCGCTGCCGGAGAATCCCGCATGAGCGTTACCCGCCGCCGTTTCATTGCCGCCGCTTCAGCCTGTGCGGTGCTGCCCGTGCTGCGTTCCGGTGCCGCAGCGGCGGCGCCACAGCTGCAATTGCTGCGGGCCGGTGTCAGCCGCCAGCAGCTGGTGCCGGCGGAGTATCCGGACACCGAAGTCTGGAGCTTCAACGGCGCGGTGCCCGGCCCGCTGCTGCGCGCGCGCCAGGGCGACACGCTGCGGGTGACCCTGCGCAACGCGCTGCCGCAGCCGACCACCGTGCACTGGCACGGCATCCGCCTG
>JAEYXO010000303.1 GCA_023431245.1 Pseudomonadota bacterium
GCCGCGGTTCCTCCGTTGCCTTTGTCCGCTGTGGGACTAGAATAGCCGTGGTTCCTGCGTGTAGTGCCGGAGTTCACCGGGCACATGCGGGGTCACTTAATGATCGGAGGAGATTCATGAGCATCAAGCACAGTCTTATTGCGTCCTGCCTCGCCGCGGGCGCCCTTGCCGCGGGTGTTGTCCAGGCCCAGGCCTATCCCAGCAAGCCGGTACGCTTCGTCGTGACCTATCCCGCCGGCGGCAGCTCCGACGTGATGGCGCGGATCATCGGCAAGAAGCTGACCGAACTCTGGGGGCAGAACGTGCTGGTCGATTCCCGTCCGGGCGCCGCCGGTGCGGTGGGCATGGAGTACGCCGCCAAGCAGGCACCCGACGGCCACACCTTCCTGCTCGGCAATTTCGGGCCGGTGCTGGCGAACCCGCTGCTGAACAAGGTCAAGTACGACGTCGACAAGGACTTCGTGCCGGTCGGACAGATCACGCGTGCCGCGAACATCCTGGTCACGCCGGTCACGCTGCCGGTGAAAAACGTCAAGGACGTCATTGCCCTCGCGAAAAAGCAGCCGGGTGTGCTGACCTATGCCACCAGCGGCCCCGGCAGCATGTCCCACCTCGTCGGCGAACTGTTCAAGCGCGTGGCCCAGGTGGACATCGTCACGGTGCCCTTCCAGGGCGGCGTGTATTCGATCGCCGCGGTGCAGGGCGGGCACATCATGCTGATGTTCTCCGATGCGCCGCCGGTGATGGGCAACATCAAGGCCGGCAAGCTGAAGGCGCTGGCGGTGACCAGCGGGCAGCGCACGCCTTTCAACCCTGATCTGCCGACGCTGGCCGAGCAGGGCCTGAAGGGCTTCGACGCCGCCAACTGGTGGGGCATCATGTTCCCGGCCGGCGTGCAGCAGTCTGCGGTCAACAAGGTGTCAGCGGACCTGAAGACCGCCCTCAACGATGCGGAGGTCAAGAAGAATCTCGGCACCATGGCGATCGAGGCCGTTTACAGCACGCCGCAGGAGTTTGCGGCTTTCATCAAGGCCGAACGCAAGCTCTGGGGCGACCTGATCCGCGAAGCGAAGATCAGCGGCAATCAGTAGCAGGCCAGCTGTTTCAGCACACGGCGGCCCGCGGGCCGCCGTTTTTCATGCCTGCGGCTTGCGGCGGAACACGAGATCCCAGACGCCGTGGCCGAGTTTCAGCCCGCGGGTCTCGAACTTGGTCTGCGGCCGGTACTCCGGCCGGGGCGCATAAGCCGGCGCCGTGTTTTCGAGCAGCGGCTCGGCGCCGAGCACGGCCAGCATCTGCTCGGCATACTCGTGCCAGTCGGTTGCCGCATGCAGGTAGCCGCCGGGCCTGAGCCGTGACGCCGCGAGCGCGGCGAAGGGCGGCTGGATCAGCCGCCGCTTGTGGTGGCGCTTTTTCGGCCAGGGATCCGGGAAAAAGATGTGAATGCCGTCGAGGCTGTCCGGCATGATCATCTGCCGCAGCACGGCGACCGCGTCGTGCTGGATCACGCGCAGATTGGCGAGCCCGGCGGCATCGATCTGTTTCAGCAGGCTGCCGACGCCGGGCGTGTGCACTTCGATGCCGAGGTAATCGGTGCCGGGATGCGCGGTGGCGATCGCCACCGTGGTTTCACCCATGCCGCAGCCGATTTCAAGGACATGCGGCGCGCTGCGGCCGAATGCCTGATCGAGGTCGACCCGAGAGTCACGGTATTCAAGGCCGTAACGGGGCAGCAGGGTGTCGTGCGCGCGCTTCTGTGCGTTCGACACGCGCCCCTGGCGCAGCACATAGCTGCGGATCGGTCGCTGTTCCGGCGGATTCATGGGCGCCGAGTGTAACGGAAACGGCAGCCTGGGGCGCCGCCCGGATGCGGCCCCCGGTCAGGGTTTGCCGATCAGCCCCGAGGTCGGCGAACTGGGGGCCGCGGAGTAGAGTTTTTTCGGCATCCGTCCCGCGCGCCAGGCATCGCGTCCCGCTGCGACGGCCTGTTTCATCGCCCTGGCCATCAGCACCGGGTCGCGCGCGGCGGCGATCGCGGTGTTCATCAGTACCGCATCGCAACCCAGCTCCATCGCGATCGCGGCATCGGACGCCGTGCCGACGCCGGCGTCGACGACCACCGGCACCTTCGCGTTCTCGATGATGATCTGCAGGTTCCAGGGATTGAGGATGCCCATGCCGGAGCCGATCAGCGACGCCAGCGGCATCACCGCCACGCAGCCGATGTCCTCCAGCTGCTTCGCGACGATCGGGTCGTCCGAGGTGTAGACCATGACCCGGAAACCGTCCTTGACCAGGGTTTTCGCCGCGGCGAGGGTCTCGACCACGTTCGGGTAGTGGGTTTTCGGGTCGCCCAATACTTCCAGCTTGACCAGGTCATGGCCGTCAAGCAGTTCGCGCGCCAGGCGCAGCGTGCGCACCGCGTCGTCCGCGGTGTAGCAGCCGGCGGTGTTGGGCAGCATCGTGAACTGCGAGGCCGGCACCGCATCGAGCAGGCTCGGCTCGCCGGCATTCTGTCCGATGTTGGTGCGACGGATCGCGACCGTGACGATCTGCGCGCCGCTGGCGTCGATGGCGGCGCGGGTTTCGGCGAAATCGCGGTACTTGCCGGTGCCGATCAGCAGCCGGGAGTTGAAGCTCTGGCCGCCGATGATCAGCGGATCCGCATTTTCAATGGCATTCATGGCGAGGTTCTGGTGGGGTGGGTTCGAGGGCTGGATTGTGG
>JAEYXO010000003.1 GCA_023431245.1 Pseudomonadota bacterium
GAACAGCAGGTTGTAACGCAGCGGGTCGAGGTCGGTGATGCCGAGGCTGTAGGCCACCAGCGAGCCCGCACCCGAGCCGCGCCCCGGCCCCACCGGCACGCCATTGTTCTTCGCCCAGTTGATGAAGTCGGCGACGATCAGGAAATAGCCGGGAAAACCCATCTGCACGATGGTTTTGGTCTCGAACTCCAGCCGCTCGCGGTAGGCCGGTTCCCGCGCAGCGCGTTCAGCCTCGTCGGGATACAGCAGGGCCAGCCGCGCCGTCAGCCCCTCGCCCGCGCGCTGGCGCAGGTAATCCTCGAGGCTGGTGCCGTTGGGCGTCGGAAAATGCGGCAGCCGGCTTTTGCCCAGCGTCAGTCCCAGCGTGCAGCGCTTCGCGATTTCGACACTGTTCTGCAGCACTTCCGGCACATCCGCGAACAGCTGCGCCATTTCGGACTGGGTCTTGAAATACTGCTCGGTGCTGAAACGGCGCGGCCGGCGCTGGTCGGACAGGATGTAGCCTTCGGAGATACAGACCCGCGCCTCGTGCGCGCGGAAGTCCTCCGGTTTCAGGAACTGCACCGGGTGCGTCGCCACGGCCGGCAGCCCGAGCTCGGCGGCCAGCTGCAATGCCCGGGTGACATGGACTTCCACGGGAACCGTGGCCGTGCCGCCGGTCATTGCCTGCGGACCCAGCCGCTGCACCTCGAGGTAATAACGGTCCGGGAACAGCGCCGCCCACTCCAGTGCGAGACGCTTCGCCTCGTCAAGGCGCTCGGCAACCAGCGCCTGGCCAACATCGCCGTGATGGGCGCCGGACAGCGCAATCAGCCCGGCGGTGCCGGTTTCCGTCAGCCAGGACTTCATGACTTCGGCGCGGCCGCGGTACTGGTTGCCCCGGTAGGCGCGGGTCAGCAGTTCGCACAGCCTCAGATAGCCGTCGTAATTCTGCGCCAGCAGCAGCACGCGGTGCGGATTGTCGCGGTCGGCCTCGTGGGTCAGCCACAGGTCGCAGCCGATGATCGGCTTTACGCCCTGGCTGCGCGCTTCCTTGTAGAACTTGACCATGCCGAACACGTTCGACAGGTCGGTCAGCGCCAGCGCCGGCATGCCGTCCGCCTTCGCTGCGGCCACGGCCTCGTCGACGCGCACGATGCCATCGACGATTGAATATTCGCTGTGCAATCGCAGATGGATGAAGGCAGGCTGCATGGTCCGGTATTTTAGAACAACGATGACCCCGATCCGGCCCGCAATGCGCGGGTTTTCCGATATCGCCTAAAAATCCGCGACTTGGCGGCGCAGGCTGCGTACCGGGTGGGCACAGGCTGCAGCCCGCCCGGCTCAGTATTCGCGGATCACGGCGTAGCCCAGGGCAGCAAGCCGGGCCAGCACACCCTGCGGGCCGTGCAGGTGCAGCGCGCCGACCGCGATAAAACCGCCGGCAGCCAGCCGGGGCTGCATGCGCTCAACCATGCGCAAGTTGCGCCGGTCGATCAGATCCGCCCGGAAACGCTCGCTGAAACGGCGCATCTCGGGATCGCCGCTGTCATCCCGCACGCTGATCCGGGCCAGCGCCGCGAGATCGCGCGCAAGCCAGGCGTCCACCACCTCGCGCACGCCGCGCCGTGCCGTTTCGAGATTATCCACTGTGTGACGCAGCAGCATCAGCTGGTCGCGTTCCGGGAGGTTCTCGAACAGCGCAATCTGTTCCTCCGCGGTCTCCAGCTGGTGCACGGGCTTGCCCTGGGCCTGTGCACGCTTCATCAGCGCGATGTCCAGCACATCGCCGTGCTGCGGCTGCGGCGTGATCAGCAGCATCGCCGCAGCCCAGGGCCGGAACAGGCGCAGCACCTCCGGCGGCAGCCCGAGGTCGCCGGCCGCGGCGAGCGTTTTTCCGAACAGTTCGGCTCCCGCCACCTGGGGCAGGTCCCGGCCATCGGTGTACAACATGCGGCCGGCAAGCACTTTCAGCATTGCCGGATCGAATATCACCTCCATCGTGAATTCTCCGGCCGCATCGAAACGCCGGGCCACCGCCTCCGGCAGGCGGGTCACGCGCGGATCGTCCACATGCACGGTGCCGAACAGGAAGGCCGGCGGACTGCCGGCCTTTTCCAGACGCCAGAGCAGGCCGGTATCGTAGGGGCCCGCGGCTGCAGCCACTGCCGGCAGCGACAGCAGCAACACCAGCAGGCGGGCCGGCCATGATGGGCGCAAAGGCCGGCGCAACAGGAGAAAAAACAGGAATGACGGCATGCATGCATCCCGATAGACGCTCAATTACCGCATAATTCGGCCGCCACGCCAACGGCAAACCGCAAGCCAACGCCCAGAGCCTCCGCCATGCCAGACACGCTGCCCCGCAAGGGCATACTCACCCTGATCGCGCTGTGCGCAGTCTGGGGCTACACCTGGGTGATCCTGAAGGAAGGCGTGCGTTATGCCGATCCCTGGGATTACGCGACGCTGCGCACCGTGCCCGGTGCACTGCTGCTGTTCGCGATCGCCGCGTGGCGAGGTGAAAACCTCGCGCTGCGCTCACCCCGTCATGTGCTGATGCTGGGCCTGTGGCAGACCACCGCGTTTAACGGCCTGGTGAGCTGGGCCCTGGTTTCCGGCGCCGCGGGCAAGACTGCGGTGCTGGTCTACACCATGCCTTTCTGGACGCTGCTGATCGCGTGGCCGGTCCTCGGAGAGCGCATCCGTGGCGCGCAATGGCTGGCCGTGGCCCTGTCCGCCGCGGGTCTGCTGCTGGTGCTCGAGCCGTGGTCGCTCAAAGGGAGCTTCGCCGCCAACGCACTGGCGGTGCTGACCGGCGTGAGCTGGGCAATCGCCGCAGTGCTGACGCGGCGCTGGCGCGCTCATCTCGCCGTTGGCACCTTCGCACTGACCGCATGGCAGATGCTGCTCGGCGGGCTGGTGCTCGCGGTGATCGGGTTTTTCCTTTCGGCGCGTCCGGTGCAGTGGACGCCGCACTTCTGGTTCCTGCTCACCTACGCAACGGTGTTCGGCACCGTGCTTGGCTGGGCACTGTGGTTCTACGTGCTCAAGCTGCTGCCGGCCGGCGTCGCCGGACTCGCCGTGATGGCGGTGCCGGCGATCGGCGTGTTGTCCTCGCGCATCCAGCTCGGCGAACAGCCGAGAACAGTGGAATCCGCCGGCATGCTACTGATCGTCGCCAGCCTCGCCGTGCTGTCGTGGTCGGCGCTGCGCGCCCGCCGCTGAGCGCGTCTCAACCGAAACGCTCCGGTGCGTACGGCGCCGGATCAACAAAGGGTGCCTCCCCGGTCATCATCTCGGCCAGCCGCCGCCCGGTCACCGGCCCCAGCGTGAAGCCATGGTGTGCATGGCCGAAGGCAAACCACAGGCCGGCATGCCGCGGTGCGCGGCCGATGACCGGCAGCATGTCCGGCGTGCAGGGCCGCGCCCCCATCCAGGGCTCCGCATCCAGGCGCTCACCGAGGGGAAAAAGATCCCTTG
>JAEYXO010000032.1 GCA_023431245.1 Pseudomonadota bacterium
GCAGCAGCTCCAGGCTGGCGCCGACATTGATGTCGTGCATCGCCGCCGCAGCCATGCGCCCGCGCAGCACGACATAGGCCATGTGCAGCAGCGCGTCGTGCTGCCGCAGCAATGCGGCGGTTTCTCCGCCTCGGAAATCGGCCTGCAGCGCGCTGAATTTCGGGTGTTCAAAAAACGGCGGTCGCAGGTCGATCCCGGTCACGCGGCTGATCAACGGTTCGGCGCAGAGCCGCGGCAGCACGGCGCGGGCGAGACTGGCGCTGGCGCCGGTGACGAGGACTTTCAAGCGGCGTCCGCGAATGCGGGCATCACTTCGCGCGCGAACAATGTCATCGATTCGCGCACGGTGGCGCTGTCCAGCGCGCCGGCGCCGAAGGCGCAGAGGATGTGGGTGATACCCGCCGCGCGGTATTTCTGCAGCTTGCCGATGCATTCCCGCGGCGTGCCGACGACGGTGAGGCCGGCGAAGTCGGTGAGGCCGAGGTTGACGCCCAGTTTCATCAGGCTGCGGAAGCGGCCCAGTTCATGCAGGTGTTCGTAACCGGGGTAGAGTTTTTCCAGCACCGGCAGCGTGGTCCGGTACAGTTCGCCGTAAAACCAGCGGAAGGCGTCCTGCGCCAGCGCCTGCGCGCGCGCGCCGTCGGCAAGGCACAACACGCCGAGCGTCATCCCGGCGCGCGGCGCTGCGGCATGGGTCCAGGCCCTGCGGTAGCGCTGCAGGTCCTGCTCCACCATGAACCAGGGCTTGAACGGTCCGGCAAGCACGCCCAGTTGCTGAACGGCGGCCCAGTCCCAGGTTTCGGGGCTGACTGCCGCGGTCCACAGCGGCGGATGCGGCTGCTGCACGACGCGCGGGACGATGTCGAGCCTGTCGAAGGCGTAACGGCGGCCGCGGTGGCTCACCGGGCCCGGGCAGAAGGACGCGCGCAGCACGGCGAGGCCCTCCTCGGCGAGCGCGCGGCTGTCGGCCATGTCGCCGCCGAAAACCGCGTATTCCAGCGGCGAGAAGCCGCGGCCGATGCCGACTTCGAGCCGCCCGCCCGACAGCACGTCGAGCGTCGCCACCCGCTCGGCGACATGCACGGGGTGGTGCAGCGGCAGCGGGATGATGGCGTGGCCGAGGCGGATGCGCGTGCTGCGCGCGGCGGCGGCGCCGAGCAGGATTTCCGGCTTCGAGGCATGCGAATAGGCGCGCATGAAATGGTGTTCGACCAGCCAGGCGCAGCCGTAGCCGAGTTCGTCAGCGAGCGCGATCTCGGCGAGGACGTCGGCGTAGAGCGCGGTTTCGCTGCGCGTGCCGTGCGCGGGCAGTGCCAGTTCGTAAAAGAGGTCGAAGCGCATGGGGTCATTGCAGGGCGTGATGCCGCATGATGCCAGCCGCAGCCGCGGCGGACCAAATCCGCGCTGCATTGGGCCGCACCGCCGTTCTCGTTTAGAATCCGCACTTTACTGCAGCGACGACGGCCTGTCCGTGGCATCCGAAACCCTGATCGAAATCAAGGACGTGAACTTCGCCTACGGGCGGCGTCCGATCCTGACCGGCATCAACATGACCATCCCGCGCGGCAAGGTCGTCGCGCTGATGGGCATCAGCGGTTCGGGCAAGACCACGCTGCTGCGTCTGATCGGCGGTGTCATCAAGCCGACCTCGGGCGAGGTCTGGGTCGACGGCGTGTGCACCAGTGCGCTCGACCAGCAGGGCATTTACAGGATGCGCCGGCGCATGGGCATGCTGTTCCAGTTCGGCGCGCTGTTCACCGACCTGTCGGTCTACGACAACGTCGCCTTCCAGATGCGCGAGCACACCGGCCTGCCGGAGAGCATGATCCGCGACCTGGTGATGATGAAACTGCACGCGGTGGGGCTGCGCGGCGCGGCGAAGCTGATGCCGGCGGAACTCTCGGGCGGCATGGCGCGGCGGGTGGCGCTGGCGCGGGCGATCGCGCTCGACCCGATGATCATGATGTATGACGAACCCTTCACCGGGCTGGATCCGATTTCGCTGGGCGTGATCGCGAACCTGGTCCGCGAACTGAACGACACGCTGGGCACGACCTCGCTGGTGGTGACCCATGACGTGCAGGAGGCGCTTGATGTGGTGGATTACGTGTATTACCTGTCCGACGGCAAGATGAAGGCCCACGGCACGCCGGAGGAACTGCGCGCGAACACCGATCCGCTGGTGCACCAGTTCGTGCACGGCGAGGCGGAAGGTCCGGTGGCCTACCAGTATCCCAGCGGCGACTACGCGACGGAACTGAGGATGGGGGGGCGCCGTGCCGCATAGATCCCTGCCGACGGTGCGCGGCATCGGCGCCAATGCGATCGACAACGTGCTGCGCCTCGGTTATGCCGCGCGTTTCATCGGGCTGACGATCGCCCATTCCGGCACCTGCCTCCTGCGGCCGCGGCTGGTCGTGCGCGAGCTCTACTACACCGGCGTGCTGTCGCTGATCATCATCCTGGTGTCGGGGCTGTTTGTCGGCATGGTGCTGGGCCTGCAGGGTTACCAGACGCTGACCACCTACGGCTCGGAGTCGGCGTTGGGCGTGCTGGTGGCGCTGTCGCTGGTGCGGGAACTGGGGCCGGTGGTGTCGGCGCTGCTGTTCGCCAGCCGCGCGGGTTCCGCGATGACCGCCGAAATCGGCCTGATGAAGGCGACCGAGCAGCTGTCGGCGATGGAAATGATGGCGGTCGATCCGATCGCCCGCGTGGTCGCGCCGCGGTTCTGGGCGGGCGTGATCTCGATGCCGCTGCTGGCGGCGATGTTCAGCGCGATGGGCGTGTTCGGGGGGTATGTCGTGGGTGTGGTGCTGATCGGCGTCGATGAGGGCTCGTTCTGGTCGCAGATGCAGAACGCCGTCGATTTCCGGGAGGACATCGTCAACGGCGTCATCAAGAGTTTCGTGTTCGGCGTTGCGGTGACCTGGATCGCGCTGTTCGAGGGCTACGATGCGCCGCCGACCGCGGAGGGCGTTTCCGGCGCGACCACGCGCACCGTGGTAACGTCCTCGCTGGCGATACTGGGTCTGGACTTCATCCTGACCTCCTTCATGTTCAGTGCTGTTTAAGATGCACAAAGGTGCCTAATGGAAAGATCAATGCTTGATTTGTGGGTGGGGCTCTTCGTTGTCGCGGGCATAGCCGCGCTCGTGGTCCTGGCGTTCAAGGTCGGCAACATGTCGAGCATGGGCGGCGGCGAGACCTACTCGATCACCGCCAATTTCGACAACATCGGCGGGCTGAAGCCGCGGGCGGCGATCAAGAGCGCCGGCGTCGTGGTCGGCCGCGTGACCGCGATCAGCTTCAACAACGACCGCTTCACCGCCAAGGTGACGATGGCGATCGAAAAGAACTACCAGTTTCCGAAGGACACCACGGCCTCGATCCTGACCTCGGGCCTGCTCGGCGAGCAGTACATCGGACTCGAGGGCGGGGGCGACGACCAGATGCTGAAGGCCGGGGACAACATCCGGCTGACGCAGTCGGCGGTGGTGCTGGAGAAGCTGATCAGCCAGTTCCTGTTTGACAAGGCTGCCGAGGGCGGCACGGCGAACAAATAAAAGCCGGCAGCGGGATAATGGAGGCGACTCGATTTCAGGGAGTGATGGTGCATCATGGTTAAGTATTTGTTTTTATTGACATTTTCTTCATTCATTGGGGCGGCCTCAGCAGTCGCGGCGACACCGCCGGACGTGCTGGCGCGCCAGGTCACGGACGAGGTGATCTCGATCATCCGGGCCGACAAGGACATCCAGTCCGGCAACCAGAAGAAGGCGCGCGAGCTGATCGAAACCAAGATCGCGCCGCATTTCAATTTCACCGGCATGACGCAGCTCGCGCTGGGCAAGAACTGGAGTTCGGCGAATGCCGAGCAGCGCAAGGCGCTGACCGCGGAGTTCCGCTCGCTGCTGGTGCAGACCTACACCGCCTCGCTGGTGCTGTTCAAGGACCAGAAGATCGAATACCGCCCGTTGAAGCTGGCCGCCGACGACAATGACGTCACCGTGCGTTCCCTGGTGCGCCAGTCCGGCGGGGGCGAGCCGGTGCAGGTCGACTACGGCATGGAGAAGACCGATGGCGGCTGGAAGGTCTACAACGTCAAGATCGGCGGCATCAGCCTGGTCGAGAACTACCGCAGCACTTTCAACACCGAGATCCGCAAGGGCGGCATTGACGGGCTGATCGCGTCGCTGCGCGACAAGAACCGCGCGCTGGTGGCGCAGGCGAAATGATCGAATGTAACGACGGGCGCTGCACGCTGAAGGGCGCCGTCAATCTGGAAACCGCCCTCGCGCTGCGCGAGGACGGCCTGCGGCTGTTCACGGCGCCGGAGGTGACCCTGGACCTCTCCGGCGTCACCGAGGTCGATTCGGCCGCGGTCAGCCTGCTCTTCGAATGGCGCCGCGCCGCGCTTGCCGGCGGCCGCAGCATCCGCTACGTCGGCCTTCCCGACAATCTGATCAGCCTGGCGCGGCTCTACGGCGTGACCGAGCTGGTCGGCGCGGAATAGCCCGTTACGCCCGGCGTCGCTGCCGCGGCGCCCCCACCGGAAGCCAATGACCCACGCGATCGAAGTCAGCGACGTCACCAAGCGTTACGGCAGCCTGCAGGCGCTGGCCGGCGTCAGCCTCTGCGTCGAACGCGGTGAGTTTTTCGGGCTGCTCGGCCCCAATGGCGCCGGCAAGACCACGCTGATCAGCATTCTCGCGGGACTGGTGCGCCCGGATGGCGGCACGGCGCGCATCATGGGCCACGACGTCGGCGGCGATTACCGCGCCGCACGCCGCGCGCTGGGCGTGGTGCCGCAGGAGCTGGTGTTCGACCCGTTCTTCACGGTGCGCGAAACGCTGACCATGCAGTCGGGCTACTTCGGCCTGCGCGACAACCGCGCGTGGATCGACGAGGTGATGGAGAACCTCGACCTGACCGGCAAGGCGGACACCAACATGCGCGCGCTGTCCGGTGGCATGAAGCGCCGCGTGCTGGTCGCGCAGGCGCTGGTGCACAAGCCGCCGGTGATCGTGCTCGACGAGCCGACCGCCGGCGTCGATGTCGAACTGCGCCAGGCGCTGTGGCGCTTCATCCGGCGCCTCAACCGCGACGGCCACACCGTCGTGCTGACCACGCATTATCTCGAGGAGGCCGAGGCGCTGTGCGGGCGCGTGGCCATGCTGAAGCAGGGCCGCATCGTCACGCTCGACAAGACCGAGAACCTGCTGCGGCTGCATTCCGGCTGTTATGTCGAACTGCGCCTCGGCGGCGCCCTGCCGGCGCAGCTCGAGCCGCTGGTGGCGCAGCGCGAGGAGGACGGCGCGATCCGCCTCGCGCTGCCCGATTACGCGGAGGTCGAGCGGGTGATGGCGGCGCTGCGCGGGGCCGGTGTCACGGTGCAGGAAATGGAGATCCTGCAGCCGGATCTCGAGGAAGTGTTCGTGCAGATCATGCGCAGGACCTGATGAAACGGAACATGAAGCCGTGACCGGTTTTTACGCCCTGTTCTACAAGGAATGGCTGCGCTTCTGGAAGGTCAGCGTGCAGACCGTGCTCGCGCCGGTGCTGACCGCGCTGCTCTACCTGCTGGTGTTCGGCCACGCGCTGCGCAGCCGCGTCGAGGTTTTTCCGGGGGTGGATTACATTGCCTTCCTGGTGCCGGGGCTGGCGATGATGTCGGTGCTGCAGAACGCCTTTGCCAATGCCTCCTCGAGCCTGATGCAGTCGAAGATGACCGGCAATATCGTGTTCGTGCTGCTGCCGCCGCTGTCGCACCGCGAGTTTTTCCTCGCCTACCTGCTGGCGGCGATGGCGCGCGGCGTGGTGGTCGGCGCCGGCGTGCTGCTGGTGACGCTGTGGTTCACCGATCTCGGCATCGCCCATCCGGGATGGGTGCTGATGTTCGGCATCCTTGGCAGCGCGGTGATGGGGGCGCTGGGCATCGTTGCCGGCATCCATTCCGACAAGATCGACCAGCTCGCGGCCTTCACCAACTTCATCATCCTGCCCCTGACTTTCCTGTCCGGGGTGTTCTATTCGATCCGGTCGCTGCCCGCGTTCTGGCAGGCGGCTTCCCACCTGAATCCCGTGTTCTACATGATCGACGGTTTCCGCTACGGCTTTTTCGGCGCGTCGGATACCTCGCCCTGGCTGAGCCTGGCGATTGTCGGCGGCAGTTTCATCGCCTTATCATGGCTGACCCTGGGGCTGCTCAAATCGGGCTACAAGCTGCGTCACTGAAAACGAGGCATACGAATGGTTACTGCGGAAAGCATCAAACAATCGATCGCGGCGGGTCTCGACTGCGCCCATGTCGAGGTCGCCGGCGACGGACACCACTGGGAGGCGGTGATTGTCAGCGCCGCTTTCCAGGGCAAAAACAAGGTGCAGCAGCACCAGCTCGTGTACCGGGCACT
>JAEYXO010000076.1 GCA_023431245.1 Pseudomonadota bacterium
TGGTGCTGCAGCGTGCCGGTGAAATCCTGCTCGAGAAACGCCCGCCTGCGGGGATCTGGGGCGGCCTGTGGTGTTTTCCCGAAGAGGACGCCGATGCCGATCCGGTGGCGGCCTGCGCGCGGCGTTACGGCGCAAAGGTCGTGCCGGGCGCGATGCTGCCGCTGGTTGCGCACGGCTTTACCCATTTCCGGCTCGACATCCTGCCGCAGACCGCACAGGTCCAAAGCTGGCCGCAGCGCGCTGAAGAGCCGGGCCGCTTGTGGATATCGCCCGAGGACGCGCTGCAGGCGGCGCTGCCCGCGCCGGTGCGCGGCATCGTCGAGCAGCTGATCGCGCGCGGCAGGACCGCATAAGCCGCGGACCGCCTCTGCGGATATCGTTTATCTATTTGTTTTTATTGATATTTTCTATGATGCCGTGGTTCAGCAGCAATTGATGCAGCTGTGTCATCCGGGCTTCGGTATCGTCCAGTTCCAGCAAGGCCTGCTTTTCTACGGGCGTGATCGGCAGGATTTCGGCTAGCCGGTAACTGACCCAGACGGCATCGTCGAGCCGTATCGGGCCCGGCACGCTGTCGGCCCCGGCCCGCTCGATGGCAAGCCGCAGCACTTCCTGGCAGGCGCGGTCGACCGTGTCGGGGCGTGTGGGTTCGGGCAGCATTTCAATGCGGCCGGCAATCAGGCCGTTGGTCCCCACCGAAGCGCCGAGGATGCGGAAGCGTCCGCCGCCGCGCGCGAGGATTGCAAACAGGTTGGGATGCGGCACATCCCACTGCTCGATGTGCGCGAGGCAGCCCACCGCATGCGGCGCCGCGGGCGCGCCGACTTCATGGCCCTCCCGGATCAGGCACACGCCGAAGGGTGTCGAGTCGCGCAGGCAGGCCTTGGTCATGTCGACGTAACGCTGCTCGAATATCTTCAGCGGCAGCAGACCGCCGGGATACAGCACGGTGCCGAGCGGAAACAGCGGGATGTCGCGGACTTCGCCGCTCATGCGCCGAGTTCGCGGTGGCGGGTAAGCGTGCGCCGGCCGCGGAAACGTTCCGCCAGGGTTTCCACGAAAAACACCGAGCGGTGGCGCCCTCCGGTGCAGCCGATGGCGACGGTCAGGTAACTGCGGTTGTCGCGTTCGAAGGAGGGCAGCCAGTCGGCGATGAAGCGGTGGATGTCGTCGAGCATGCGCATCGCATCGGGCGTGGCGCGGATGAATTCCGCCACCGCGGCATCGCAGCCGGTCAGCGGCCGCAGCACCGGGTCGTAGTGCGGATTGGGCAGGCAGCGCACGTCGAACACGAAGTCCGCGTCGAGCGGGATGCCGTGCTTGAAGCCGAAGGATTCGAACAGCAGCGTGAGCCCCGCGTCCGGCAGCACCGCAAAGTCCCGGACCCAGTTGCGCAGCGTGTTCGGCGCCAGATCGCTGGTGTCGATGTGGTGGGCGATTCCCGAGATGCCCTCGACCATGTCGCGCTCGCGGGCGATGCATTCGGGCAGCGTCAGCCCGCCGGAGGACAGCGGGTGGCGGCGCCGCGTTTCGGAAAAGCGCTTGATCAGCGTGTCGGGCTTGGCTTCGAGGAACAGCACCCGCACGTCGATGCCGTTGGCGCGCAGGTTTCCGACTTCGCGCGGCAGCCCGGCCACGGCCTCGCCGGTGCGCGCATCAACCGTCAGCGCGACGTGCTGGTGGCCGGCGGCCCGCAGCTTGGCGACCAGTTCGCCGATCATCGCCACCGGCAGGTTGTCGACACAATAAAAGCCGGCGTCTTCGAGCACGGCAAGCGCCACGCTTTTGCCCGATCCGGACAGGCCGGTGATCAGGATCAGCTGCATGCGGGCTGCTTTCAGCCGCCGGGGTTGTTCATCGCGCGCTCCTGGCGCTCGATGAATTCGCGGGTGCTGTCGAATCCGCGCATCTGCAGCACGTAGCTGCGCACCGCGGCTTCGGTCAGCACGGCAAGGTTTCGGCCCGCGGCGACCGGGATGGTGACCTTGCGGATTTCCACACCCATCAGCGATTCGGTGCCGGGTTTCAGCGGCAGCCGCTCGAGGTGGGTCGGATCGGCGCCCTTAGGGCGTTCGAGGTGCACGATCAGCTTGACGTTCTTGCGCGGGCGCAGCGCCGCTTCGCCGAAGATCGTGCGGATGTTGAGCACGCCCAGGCCGCGCACCTCGAGGAAGTCGCGCAGTATCGGCGGACAGCGACCCTCGATGCTTTCCGGACCCAGGCGGTAGAGCTCGACGATGTCATCGGCGATCAGGCCGCTGCCGCGGCTGATCAGTTCGAGGCCGAGTTCGCTTTTCCCCACGCCGGAGTCGCCGGTGAGCAGCACCCCGACGCCGAGGACGTCGAGGAAAACGCCGTGCGTGGTTGCCGATTCGGCGAGCTCGCGCGCGAGGTGCGGGCGCATGATCCACATCAGCTCGACGCTCGGGATCGGCGACGAGAACAGCGGCGTCTGCGTCGACTCGGCGACCTCCGCCAGCGCGGGAGGCACCGGATTGCCGCCGGCGACGATGAAGCATGCGAGTTCCCGGATCGATGCCTTCTCGAGCATGGCCCGGCATTCCGCGGCGCCCAGGCCGTTGAGGTAGTTCACCTCGGAGTCGCCGAGCACCTGGATCAGGTTCGGGTGGATGAAGTTGAGGTGTCCGACCAG
>JAEYXO010000079.1 GCA_023431245.1 Pseudomonadota bacterium
AAGGCAAACCACAGGCCGGCATGCCGCGGTGCGCGGCCGATGACCGGCAGCATGTCCGGCGTGCAGGGCCGCGCCCCCATCCAGGGCTCCGCATCCAGGCGCTCACCGAGGGGAAAAAGATCCCTTGCGACGGGTTCCGCACGCCCCAGCTGCACCGGGGTCTTGATTGCATCGCGCAACGCGAATTCCGCCCCCGTCGTCAACCGAATGCCGCGCTGCATCGGCGCGAGGAAATAACCGCGCTCGGTGTCGAGCAGCGGGTGATTGAGGCGCGCGACGCCGGCGGCGCGGTAATGCATGTGATAGCCGCGTTTCACCGCCAGCGGCAAATCGTAGCCGAGCGCCCGTGTCATCACGTCCGACCACGGGCCCAGTGCAATCACCGTCTGCGCGGCAGACACGGTGCCTTGCACGGTACGCAGGCGCCAGCCCTGGCCGTCTTCTTCGAGACCCGCAGCATTGCCCTGCACGAAACGACCGCCGAGCGCCTCGAAACGCCGCAGGTATGCCCGAGCCAGGGCCTGCGGGTCATCGACGCTCGCCGGATCGGTCCAGTGCAGCGCGCCGGCCAGCACCGGCGCGACATGCGGTTCGGCCTCCTGCAAGGCGCAGGCATCGAGCATCCGGTAATTCACGCCGAATTCGCGGTGCCAGCGTTCGGCCTCCGCGTAGCGCCGGTCGCGTTCGCGGGCGGTGCGGAAGACCTTGATCCAGCCCCGGCTGCGCAGCAGGCCTTCGGCCGCCGACTCCGCGGCGAGCGCATGATGCTCCGACAAACAGTGCTCGATCAGCTTGGCATAACGCCGCGCGACCTCGGCATGGCGTGCCGGCCGGGAATGTTTCCAGTACTGCCACAGGAACGGTGCCAGCGCGGGCAGAGCGGACGGGTGGTAGTGAGCATCAATGGTGCGGTTCAGCGCATAACGCAGCAGCGCGCCGAAATCGTGCGGGAAGCCGTAGGGATAGACGCCCTCGCGCTGGATCAGTCCGGCATTGCCGAAGGAAGTTTCCTCCGCGGCACCGCGGCGGTCGACCAACACCACTGCGCGCGATTTTTTCTGCAGATGCAGCGCGACGCAGATGCCGACCATGCCCGCGCCGAGCACAAGCGCATCAGCGCGCATCGCGGGACCGTCAACGGCCATCGGAATATCCGCGGAACTGCGCCACGTCCGTTTTCTGCCTGTTCATCGAAGACGATTATACTGGCGCCGCCGCCAGCGACGAAAAAACCCGCACCTTCCCGACAGATGAACGGACATCACCGGACCGCAATGACGAATGCCGTGACCACCACAACCGCAAAACACTGCCACTCCGAATTTCATGACATCAATGGCCTGAGACACCACGTGCGGATCTGGGGCGATACCGCCGCGCCGCCCCTGTTCCTGCTCCACGGCTGGATGGACGTATCACTGTCCTTCCAGTGGGTGGTCGATGAGCTGCGGCGTGACTGGCGCGTCATCGCGCCCGACTGGCGCGGCTTCGGGCTGTCGGGCTGGTCGACCGGCGGCTACTGGTTTCCCGAGTACTACGCGGACCTTGAAGCACTGCTGGCAATTTATTCGCCGGACCGGCCGGCACGGATCGCTGGCCACAGCATGGGCGGTGTCATTGCCTGCACCTATGCCGGACTGCGCCCGGAGCGCATCGCACGGCTGGTGTCGCTGGAAGGTTTCGGCCTCGCCCGCACCACGCCGGCGGAAGCGCCGGGGCGCTACCGGCGCTGGCTCGATGAGCTGGCCACGGAACCGCGTTTCCGTGTCTACGACTCCTTTGACACGCTGGCGGCCCGGCTGCAGCGCGACAATCCGCGGCTGACCGCGGACAAGGCGCAATTCATCGCCCGCGCCTGGGCCCGCGAAACAGCGCCCGACCAGGTCGAAATGCTCAGCGACCCGAAACACAAGCGCACGAATCCGGTGCTGTTCCGCATCGAGGAGCTGTTGGCCTGCTGGCAGGAGATCACTGCGCCGACCCTTTGGGTCTTCGGCCGCGACTCCGAAGGCACGGGTTATCTGAAGGACACGCCGGAACAACTCGCCGGACGCAAAGGGGCCGTCCGCAATTACCGGGAGGCCTGGGTCGAGAATGCGGGGCACATGATGCACCACGACCAGCCCGCGACTGTTGCCAGGCTGATCGAGGATTTCATGACCGAATGAAACGAACCCGGCGCAGATGCGCGCCGGGTGATATGCGCCTTATCGCCGGAAATCAGTCGCCGAGAATATTGGGATACGCAAAACCCAACGTCAGGAAAAACACGCAGACCTTTCCGATATGGGCGAGCTTCTGTGCCGGACTCATGTTGCCGAAAGTCAAAGTAACCTCGGGCACCGCCGCACTCCCCTGCGCAGCCTTCTTTTGCATGGACATATGATGACTCCTTCAATTTGGATCGGTTGAAAATCAATTTGCAGAAAAAAGACTGCAAACTCGCCGTCACGAAACGCCGGCTCCGGCTGTCGCCGGAACCGCGGGAGCAAGCCGCTCCGCA
Organism: Pseudomonadota bacterium; assembly: GCA_023431245.1. Classification (GTDB taxonomy): domain Bacteria; phylum Pseudomonadota; class Gammaproteobacteria; order Burkholderiales; family SG8-41. The sequence goes on from JAEYXO010000079.1 coordinate 2,504, forward strand.
ACGGACGGGGGCAGCATACGCCCGTTCACCTTACGGGAAGCTTGCATGGCAGAATGCCGCTTGCCCACATCTGCCACTGCAATGAACCCCCTTTCCAATCCCCCGCTGCTCGGCGTCCTCGGCGGCATGGGGCCGCTCGCCGCCGCAGACTTCCTGAAGAAGCTCGTTGAGGAAACGCCGGCCGCAAGCGACCAGGAACACATTCCCTATGTAGCCTGGGGCGTGCCGCAGATCCCGGACCGGCCTGCCGCGATCCTCAATGGCGGCGCATCGCCACTGCCGCAGATGCTGCGCGGCATCGCCGCCCTGAAACAGGCCGGCGCGCAGGCCATTGCGATCGCCTGCAACACCGCGCACTACTGGCACGACGACCTGCAGCGTGAAGGCGGCCTGCCGGTCTTGCACATCGCCGACGCCGTCTGCGACCTGCTGGCGGAACGCGGCATCACCACGGGCAGCATCGGCCTGATCGGCACCGAGGGTACGCTGCAGGCCGGATTCTTCCAGCAGCGTTTTGCCGCACGCGGACTCGACTGTATCGTCAGCAGCGCCGGCGCCCGGCAGCAGCTGGTGCTGCCAGCAATCGCCGCAGTGAAAGTCAACCGGCTGCCCCTGGCACACACCCTTGCGGTGCAGGCAGTGCTGCGCCTGCACGATGCCGGTGCACGCGCAGTGGTGCTCGCCTGCACCGAAACGCCGCTGGCCATCGATTACGCGCAGAGTGCCGCAACGCCACTGTGCATCGACGCCACGCGCGCGCTGGCGCGCGCCTGTGTGGCCTGGTACCGGCGCACCTCGGCCGCAGGAACCGGGCAACCGACCTGAATTCGCCGCTGGTCCCGGAACAAGCCGCGCCGCCTGCGACTGGACAAAGCATCACGCATCGCCTACATTGAATCACGCAAGGCAATCCTGCCGCCGTCCCGTGCGGCACCGTCATCTCGTTCTGACAATCAAGGAGGCTGAACATGCTTCGTATCGGATCCCTTTTCGCCGCAATTGCCGCAGCCGGTCTGCTCGCCGCGCCGCTGCATGCCCAGGAACTCACCGGCACACTGAAGAAAATCAAGGACACCGGCGTCGTCAAGATCGGGCATCGCGACGCCTCGATCCCGTTTTCCTATCTCGATGACAAGCAGCGCCCGATCGGATACGGCGTGGATATCTGCATGAAAATCGTCGACCGCATCAAGACGGAACTGAAGATGCCCAAGCTCAAGGTCGAATTCGTGCCGGTGACCTCGCAGACGCGAATCCCCATTCTCACCGGCGGCAACATCGACATGGAATGCGGCTCGACCACCAATTCGGTGGAACGCCAGAAGCAGGTTGATTTCGCGCCGACCTATTTTGTCACCGGCACCAAGATCATCGTCAAGAAGAGTTCTGGCATCAAGGGCTATGACGACCTGAAGGGCAAGACCGTGGTGTTCACCCAGGGCACCACCAACGAGCGCGCGATGAAGGCCTACAACGACGAGAAGAAGCTCGGCATCAACTTCATCCCGGCGAAAGACCATGCGGAGTCCTTCCTCGCCGTCGAAACCGGCCGCGCGGTTGCATTCCCGATGGACGACATCCTGCTCTACGGTCTGAAGGCGAACGCCCGGAATCCCAATGATTACGAGGTGATCGGCGAATTCCTATCCGACGATCCGTACGCGATCATGATGCGCCGGGATGATCCCGCCTTCAAGAAAGTCGTTGACGGCGCAGTGACGGCTCTCTACAAGAGCGGCGAAATCAACAAGATCTACACAAAGTGGTTCCAGTCGAAGATCCCGCCCAAGGGCATCAACCTCAACTTCCCGATGTCCGACGGCCTGAAGGAGGCCATCAAGAACCCGAACAACACCGGCGTCGGCCCCTGCGGCAAGATGAAGTGCTGAGCGCGGAACACTCCGTCCCAGACAGAAGCAACAAAACCGGGGAATCGACATCCCCGGTTTTTTTTCGTCCCCCTTTCGCGCTACACTGACCCGCATGGACTTCGGATTCCTGTTCGAACCCGCATTCTCGGGCGGCGGCACCTACCTCGACTGGGTCATCTCCGGCATCCAGTGGACACTTTACCTGTCCGTGTTGGGCTGGATCATTGCCTTCGTACTCGGTTCGATACTCGGCGTGCTGCGAACCGTGCCGCTCGCGATCCTGCGCGTGCCGGCAACCATCTATGTCGAGGTGTTCCGCAACATCCCGCTGCTGGTGCAGATGTTCATCTGGTACTTCGTGGTACCGGAGATCGTGCCCAAGGCCGCCGGCGACTGGCTGAAAACCCAGATGCCGATGCCGGAGTTCTGGAATGCCGTGTTCTGCCTCGGCACCTACACCGCATCCCGCGTCGCCGAGCAGGTGCGCGCCGGCATCCAGTCGATCCCGCGCGGGCAGGTGCACGCCGGCCTCGCGATCGGGCTCACCCTGCCGCAGACCTACCGCCACGTGCTGCTGCCGATGTCCTACCGGATCATCATCCCTCCGCTGACCACCGAATTCCTGACAATCTTCAAGAATTCATCGGTGGCGCTGACGATCGGCGTCCTCGAGCTCACCGCCCAGGCACGCCAGATTTCCGAGTACACCTTCCAGACCTTCGAGATATTCACGATCGCCACCGTGGTCTACGCACTGATCACGCTGACCGTGACCTTCACGATGCGCTGGATCGAGGGCCGTGCGCGCGTTCCCGGCTATATCGGGACCACGGGAAAGTAAGCCATGTTCAGCCAGTTCGACTTCGAGGTCATCCGCAGTGCACTGCCTTTCCTCTGGGAGGGGATGCAGTTCTCTCTCGGCCTCACGCTGCTGGCAATGGCCGGCGGCATCGTGCTGGGCACCCTGCTGGCGCTGATGCGCCTCTCCCCCTTCGCGATCCTCAGCTGGCCGGCAGGCGCCTATGTCAACCTGGTGCGCTCGATACCGCTGATTCTGGTGATCTTCTGGTTTTATTTCCTGATTCCGATCGCGATCAAGCACGTCACCGGCAATCCCTACGCCTCCGGCATCGGCCCCTTCTATTCCGCGCTGATCGCCTTCACGATGTTCGAGGCGGCCTACTACTGCGAAATCATCCGCGCCGGCATCCAGAGCGTGCCGCGCGGGCAGGTGCAGGCGGCCTATGCCCTGGGACTCAGCTATCGCCAGGCAACGACCCTGGTGATCCTGCCGCAGGCCTTCCGCAACATGATCCCGGTTTTGCTCACCACCAGCATCATCCTCTTCCAGGACACATCACTGGTATACGTCGTCGGCCTGACCGACTTCATGGGCGCCGCCAGCAAGGTCGCGCGACGCGATGGCCGCCTCGTCGAACTTTACCTGTTCGCGGCGCTGGTTTATTTCATCCTCTGCTTCACCGCCTCTTATTTCGTGCGGCGCATGCAGGAACGCATCACGCCTCCGCATTAGGAATCCCGACATGGCCATGATCGAATTTCGGAACGTCAATAAATGGTACGGCAGCTTTCAGGTGCTGAAGGACTGCAGCACCAGGGTCGAAAAAGGCGAGGTCGTTGTCGTCTGCGGCCCCTCGGGCTCCGGCAAGTCGACGCTGATCAAGTGCGTCAACGGCCTCGAACCGTTCCAGCAGGGCGAAGTCATCGTCAACGGCCAGTCGGTCGGCGCGAAGGACACCAAACTGCCGCAGCTGCGCGCAAAAATAGGCATGGTGTTCCAGCATTTTGAACTGTTTCCGCACATGGACGTCACCGCCAACCTCAACCTCGCCCAGGTCAGGGTTCTCGGACGCAGCACCGAGGAAGCCACCGCCAAATCGCATGCCCTGCTCGAGCGCGTCGGCATGATCGAACACGCAAAAAAATTTCCCGGGCAGCTCTCCGGCGGTCAACAGCAGCGCGTCGCAATAGCCCGCGGACTGGCGATGGACCCCATCGCGATGCTATTCGATGAGCCAACCTCGGCGCTCGACCCGGAAATGATCAACGAAGTGCTCGATGTGATGGTTGAACTTGCACGGGAAGGCATGACCATGATGTGCGTGACCCACGAAATGGGCTTCGCGCGCAAGGTCGCCCACCGGGTGATCTTCATGGACCAGGGCGAAATCGTCGAGGACGCGCCCAAGGAGGAGTTTTTCGGCACGCCGCGCTCCGAGCGCGCGCAACAGTTCCTGTCGAAGATTCTCCACCACTGAACGGCCGCGCGCGGGTAGAATGCGCGCTTTTCGGCGAGGGCGTCCGTTACGGGCGCAAACCACAGAATGGCTTCGAGCACGACTAAAAAGAAATCCGGCAACCAGTACGACTGCAGCAAGTGCCCCGGCTACTGCTGCAGCTACCCGCTGATCGAGGTCGGCAAGCGCGACATCGCGCGGCTGGCGAAACATTTCGAAATCACCTACGCGCAGGCCGAATCGCGTTACACGCGCTTCGACCGCTCCGAAAAGGTGCGCTCGCTGAAGCAGCAGGACGACCGGCATTTCGGCAAGATCTGCAAGCTGTTCGACACCCGCAAACGGCAGTGCACGGTATACGAAGCACGCCCCGGCGTCTGCCGTGCCTACCCGGAAGGCAAGCGCTGCGGTTATTATGAGTTCCTGCTGTTCGAGCGTGAGCAGCAGGGTGATGACAAGTTCATCGCGACGACCGACAACAAATAAGCACCGGATGACCGAAAAAGCCCCGCATTGCGGGGCTTTTTTGTGTCACCTCCGCCGTTTCAGCCGCTGCACCGCGCCATCAGGCCGTGCAGGAAGCGCTCGCAGCGAACCACCTGCTCCAGTGTCACGAACTCGTCCGGCTTGTGCGCCTCGCGGATGGAGCCCGGGCCGCAGACCACCGTCGGCACGCCGGCGGCCTGGAACTGCGAGGCCTCGGTGCCAAAGGACACCTTGAGGATGTCGCTGCTGCCGGAAAACTCCTGCGCCAGCGCGGTGATTTCCGCCTCCGCACCGGTGTCAAGCGCGGGGATCTCCGACATCTTCCGGATGCTGAAACCGCAGCGCGGATCGACCGCATGCATTTCCGGCTCGATCACCGTGCGCACATGCTCCTCGAACTCGGCGCGGAGTTGCTCCGGATCGTCGCCCGGCAGGTTGCGGAACTCGAAGTCGAACACGCAGTCCTGCGGCACGATGTTCAGCGCCGTGCCGCCGTGGATGACGCCGGTATGGACCGTCGTGTAAGCGACGTCAAAACCGCGGTCGTAGGGCCCGCGGTCGCGGTGCCGCCGCGCCAGCTGCTTTAGGAAGGCCACCGCCTCCGCTGCGGCCTCCACGGCATTGACGCCGTACGGCGCATACGCCGAATGTGAGGCGAGGCCGCGCACGGTGCAGCGGTAACTCTGCTTCCCCTTGTGCGCAATCACCGGCCGCATCTCGGTGGGCTCGCCGACGACGCAGGAGCGCGGCCGGATGCCTGCTGCAACCATGTCCTCGAGCAGGCCGCGCACACCGAGACAGCCCACCTCCTCGTCATAGCTGAAAGCGAGATGCAGCGGCGTTTTCAAGCCGCGATTCACATACTGTGGCGCCAGTGCCAGCACGCAGGCGATGAAACTTTTCATGTCGGAGGTGCCGCGGCCGTACAGCCGGCCATCGCGCTCGCTGACCATGAAGGGATCACTCGTCCACTCCTGCCCGTCCACGGGCACCACATCGGTATGCCCCGAGAGGACGATACCGCTTCCGCCGCGCGGCCCCAGGGTCGCGAACAGGTTGGCCTTGCGCCGGTCATCGTCAAAGGTCAGCCGCAGATCGGCATCGAGCGGGCGCAGCAGTTCGCGCAGATAGTCGATCAGCTGCAGATTGGAATCGCGGCTGACCGTGGGAAATGCAACCAGTTCGCGGATCAGGCGCAGCGTGTCGGCGCCGGGTGCTGCAGGCGGATTCATGGCAGGGTCCGTCGTCAAAGGGGCAGGATAGGCAGACGGTCGTAGGGTGTCAACGAGGCATCCTGCGGTATCCTACGCATACATATCATGCACAAAATCCTGCCCACACTGTCGTCCTGCCTGCTCGCCGTTGCGCTGCATGCCGCTTCCGCCGCCGAGTTGCGCATCGGCCTCTCCGGCGAAGTGAGTTCGCTCGACCCTCACCTGCTGGCCTCGCAGCCCAACCTCACAGTCGCCCGCCATGTGTTCGAATCGCTGACCGACGTCGATCCGCAGACAAAACTGATTCCCGGGCTTGCCGAGAGCTGGCGCGCACTGGATCCGCTGAC
>JAEYXO010000082.1 GCA_023431245.1 Pseudomonadota bacterium
GAACACGCCTTCGCGTTCATCGGCAAAAGGAAAGTGCCGGAGGTCGCCCTTGAGGCGGAAACGCACCTCACTGGAACTGCCGGCAGTGAAGGCACGGTCCAGCCAGGGACGCGAGCTTTTTGCCACCGTCAGCGGCAGGTAGGCGGTCACCCGCTGCGCCAGGCCGCGGCTCAGGTGGCCGGTCAGGTCGGCACTGCCGGGACCGTCCGTAGCCGTGCGGTAAGTGCCGAACAGGGTTCCTGCAAGATCGGTGTTGGCATAGGCAAAATTGCTGAAACGCAGTTCGGTGCCGCCTGCCTCCCGGGACCAGGCCAGCTGTCCGGACAGCGTCTCCAGTTGCAGCCGTTCGCGGAAAATCTGCGGCAAATCCAGCACGGCCTTCTGCGTCGCCACATGCAGCGTGCCACCTTTCTCGCTGCCGTCGATGTTGCCGCTGAAACCGGAGAAACCGGGCAGCGCACCCTGCCGGCGCAACGACAACTCGTGGAAACGGCCGCGCAAGGCATAGCTGGCAGGCTTGGGCCAGGCGCCGTTCCAGCGCAGGGAGACGTCGTACAGGGCGCCCGCCGGAGAAAACGCCGTCAGCGATTTGCGCAGCTCCGCATCCAGTGGCAGGCGGTCGGCCAGTTGCACCAGGGGCGCCAGTTCCAGCGCGTTGGCCTGCAGCTCGCCGCGCGTATAGCCGGACTTGCCGGCACCGCCCAGGCGCAGCGAAAGATCCACAGCCGGCAGCGCCAGGCCATCACCGGTGACAAACGCCAGCTTCCGGGTGGCGACCTCGATGCCGTCATCGCTGCGTTTCCAGGAAAAACGTCCGCCCAGTTCCCGCATGTCGAGTTCGGGCAGGCTGCTGCCCAGCCGGGTCTTGACCTCGCGCAGCTGGGTATCGGCAATGACGGCCTGCAATTCATTGCCGCCGAAGGTCAGCCAGGCACGCAAGGCCCCGCGGCCTTGCGGAAGATGCACGGGAAAATCGATCCATTGCCGCCATGCCGGAATGTCGACTTCGTCCACCTGCACGAAGAGCTGGCCGTTGAGCATCGATGACAGTGACTGGAAATTCTCGCCCCTAAGGTCGGCACGCAGGTCCAGCGGCGATGCATAGGCGGCCGGCGGAACCGCGCGCAGCGCAATGCGATGGCGCTTGCCGCGGTTGACAATGCGCAGCTGCAGCCGGTTCAATTCGAGGACCGGCGCCGCGCGCAGGCCATCGTCCCAGATCAACCGCGCGTCATGGATTTCGATGTCGCGCTGGGACAACAGCCAGCCCGAGAACCCGCCGTCACCACCGGCGTCCAGATTCATCGCGATGCCGGCCACGGTAATGCCGCCTTTGCTGTCCCGCCGCACCGTCAATGACGGGCTATGAATATCCAGCGAATGAAAATCCACCTGCAGGCGCAAGGCCGAACGCCAGGACAGGGTGGCATCAACGCGCGGCAGCTCGAGGGCCGGACGGCCCGCCGCGTCATGCACCACCACTTGCGACAGCGCCAGCTGCGGGCGCAGCCCGTCCCAGTTGGCGGAAATGCCGCCGATGCCGATCTGCTGCTGTGTCGCCTCGCTCAGCACGCGGGCGATCGTTTCGCGGTGGCTCGAGATGTCCGGCAGTATCCAGTAGCGCAGCACCAGCACGGTTGCGCCGAACAGGAGGCCCGTTGCCAGCACCGCCCAGGTCAGCACGCGGTAAATCAGCAGCGAGCTGCCAGAGACCCATCCGGAGATTGCGGCAAACGCCATGTCAGGCCTGAAAAAATATAAAATGCGAATGTGAAACAAGGGCTTAGCCATTCTAACGCGAAACCCGCGGAAACCGGCCATGGAATCCGGTAACGCCAGCCGTCCGCGGACTGCGGAGAACACCATCGTCTTCGCCGCGGGTTACAGCCGTTACCTGCAGCGTCTGCTGGCAGCGGATCCCCATGTGCTTTCGACGCCGGAACTCGATCAGGCGTTCACTGCCGGCGCGATGCAGGCCGAACTGGACAGTGCCGGGATCAGCGACGATCGCAGCCTCGGCCGCGCACTGCGGCGCTTGCGCCAGCGGGTTCTGGCGCGGCTGATTGCGCGCGATCTCGGCGGCCGCGCCACGCTCGAAGAGGTCGTGGCCACGGTGACCCGCCTGGCCGAAGTCACCATCCGCACAGCCACCGCGCAGTTGCACCGCGACCTCGCAACCGTGCACGGAGAACCGCGCGGCGCGACCGATGGCACTCCCCAGCAGTTGCACGTGGTCGGCATGGGCAAGCTCGGCGGCGCCGAATTGAACGCGTCTTCGGACATTGATCTGGTGCTGGTGTACCCCGAGGACGGGGAAACCGGCGGCGACCGCCCGCTCAGCAACCACGAATTCTTCACCCGGCTCGCGCGCCGCCTGATCGGCGCCCTCAGTGAATGGACTGAAGACGGTTTCGTGTTCCGTGTCGACACCCGGCTGCGGCCCTACGGCGACAGCGGCCCGCTGGTTGTCAGTTTCGACATGCTCGAGAACTACCTGATCACCCAGGGCCGGGCCTGGGAGCGTTATGCCTGGATCAAGGGTCGGCCGCTGACCGGCGACCAACAGGACGCCCTGCTTGCACTGGTGCGCCCCTTCGTCTACCGCCGGCACCTCGACTACGGCGCCTTCGCGGCAATGCGCAGCCTGCACAGCCAGGTGCGGCACGAAGTCAGGCGCCGCGACCGGCAGGACAACATCAAGCTCGGGCCCGGCGGCATCCGCGAGATCGAGTTCATCGCCCAGGTGTTCCAGCTGATCCGCGGCGGACATGACCGCGCACTGCAGCAGCAGTCGACGCTGCCGGTGCTCGCGGTGCTGGGGGAGCGCGGTTTCATCGCGCCGGCAGCCGTCGGCGAACTGTCGGCCGCCTATGTATTCCTGCGCAACCTCGAACACCGGCTGCAGTACCGCGACGACCAGCAGACCCAGGACCTGCCGCGGCAGAACGGAGAACGCGCGCTGCTGGCACAAAGCATGGGGTTCCCGGACACGGACGGCTTCCTCGCCGAACTTTCACGGCACCGTGACGCCGTATCAAGGCACTTCGAGGCCATTTTTGCCGAGAGCGACGCCGGCGACGAGCACCCCCTTGCGGCGCTGTGGCAGGAGCAGCCGGCGGACGGCGAAGCGGACGACGGGGCCGCGGAACAGCTGGCCGGACTGGGTTTCGCGCGCGGCGGGGAGTTGTCGCGCCGGCTCGCCCTGCTGCGCAACGGCAGTCGCTACCGCCAGATGCCGGCGGCCAGCCAGCGCCGGCTCGACCGGCTGGTGCCTGCGGCCATCGCCGCCGCGGCATCGCGCCGCAATCCGGACGACACCGCGGAACGCCTGCTGGCGCTGTTCGAGAGCATCAGCCGGCGCGAAGCCTATCTCGCTCTGCTGCACGAATATCCGCACGCGCTCGACCGCGTTGCCGACCTGATGAGTGCGAGCCCCTGGGTCGCCCAGTACATCACCCGCCACCCGATCCTGCTCGATGAACTGCTCGATGCCCGCACGCTGCTCGCCGCCCCAGACTGGGAAAACCTGCGGGCTGCGCTGCGCGAGGCGCTGGATTCCGCGGAAGGCGACATCGAGCGGCAGATGGACCTGCTGCGGCATTTCAAGAACACCCAGACCCTACACTTCATCGCGCAGGACCTCGCCGGCACACTGCCGCTGGAAACGCTGAGCGACCATCTCTCCGATCTCGCCTGCGTGATCCTGGATGCCGTGCTGCGGCTGTCCTGGCTGGGCCTGCGCCAGCGTCACCGGGAAACGCCGCTGTTCGCCATCGTCGGCTACGGCAAACTCGGCGGCAAGGAACTGGGTTACGCCTCGGATCTCGACATCGTCTTCGTCTACGACGATCCGGCGCCCGAGGCCGCCGAAAACTACGCGCGCCTCGCCCAGCGCATCAACCACTGGCTGACCAGCACCACGGCCGCCGGCGTCCTCTACGAAACCGACCTGCGGCTGCGTCCGGACGGCGCCAGCGGCCTGCTGGTCACGCCGCTCGACAGCCTGCGCCGCTACCAGCTCGAGCAGGCCTGGCTGTGGGAACACCAGGCACTGACACGGGCGCGCAGCGTCGCCGGTGACGCCGCAATCAGCCGCGGCTTCGAGGAACTGAGGACGAGCGTGCTGCGCAAAAAACGGGAAGACGCCGGCCTGCGCGCGGAAATCATCGAGATGCGGCAGAAAATGCTGGCCGCCCACCCCAACACCAGCGGCCTGTTCGACCTGAAGCACGATCCCGGCGGCATCATCGACGTCGAATTCATGGTGCAGTACCTGGTGCTGGGCCACGCCCATGAGCATCCGGAGCTCACCGCCAATGCCGGCAACCTGGCGCTGCTGAAAGCCGCGGCGACCCTGGGGCTGATCGGCGGCGCCGAGGCCGAATCGGTGCGCGCGGCCTACCGCCGGTTCCGCAAGCTGCAGCACCAGCTGCGGCTTGCCGGGGAACGCTATGCGCGGGTGGAACCCGCGACGATTGCCGATGCCGCCGCCGCGGTCAGGGCGCTGTGGACGGCGCTGTTCGGAGACGCCGGAAAGCGCGCGCCCTAGACCGTCACGTCGCGCAGGTGCGGCGCGACATCGATCAGGCGGTAGACCTCGATCACGCCCTTGCCCTTGCCGGTGATCTGGATCGGCCCTTCGTATTCGAACTGGGCGCGCGAGCGGCGGTAGGTCATGATGTCGACATAGATGACGCCGGACTTGGCCTCGCCGGTGACCCGGCTCGCGGTATTCACGGTGTCGCCCCACATGTCATAGATGAACTTGCGGGTGCCGATCACGCCGGCCACCACGGGGCCGGTGCAGATGCCGATATGGATGTTGAGGTTCATGCCCCTTTTTGCCGACAGGAGCTGCATGTACTGGCGCATTTCCAGGGCCAGCTTCAGCATTGCCGCCGTGTAGTCGCGCGCGTCCACCGCGAAATCGACGCCTTCGTGCTCGACCAGGCCGCCGGCCACCATGTAGGCATCGCCGATGGTCTTGATCTTCTCGAGCCGGTGCGAATCCGCCATCGCATCGAACCGCGAAAACACCTCGTTCAGCAGTTCGACCATCGCCTTCGGCGGCACCTCCTCGGCCAGCCGGGTGAAGTCGATGATGTCGGCGAACATCACCGTGACATCGGCAAAGCCGTCGGCGATGATGCCCTGCTGCTCCTTCAGCCGCCGGGCGATCGGCGCCGGCAGGATGTTGAGCAGCAGCGACTCGGATTTCTCCTGCTCGACGCGCAGCAGCCGGTTCTGCTCGTTGACATCCGCCGCCAGCTTGTCGCGCTGGCGCACGAAAAAGCTGATCAGCAGGTACATGATGGTCGACATCGCCGCAAAGTTGAGCGTGAAGAACACGGCAATGCTCTGCATCGTCACGCCGGACTCGACGCCGAAAGTGAGCCAGTAGTCGAAAAATCCCGAAACCGCGGTCAGCACGATATAGGCGGCGAACCAGGGCAGTGACTGCCGGGCGCCCTGGAAAATCATCACCCCGACCGGCGCCAGCAGCGCCCACAGCGCCACGCCGGAGGAACTGACGTAGCTGCCGATGCTCCACTGCATGATGAACGGCATGAACAGGAACAGGCTGACCTGCAGCGTCCGGAATACCGCGAAATTGAGGGTATAAACGTAATACGCGAGGGAGGCGGCCGACGCGGCAAGGTAGGTCAGCGGCACCGTCGATGAGAACTTGATGCCCATCGCCCAGTAGAGCGCAAGCCACAGCACCGAGCCGAAACCCATCAGGCCGCAGGCAAAAATCAGCAGGGTCTTGTTGAGCTTTTCCTGCTCGCTGTCCTGCTCGTTGATGACGCGCTCGCTCAGCCCGTTGAGCCAGGCACGCAGCCTTGTCAGCATCCCGTCTCCCGAAGACCCCGCCGGACTGCGGCCGGGCCTGCCCCCTTTTTTCGATTCCGTATTGTAGCCGGTAACCGGAAATCCCCATATGCCCGCAAGCGGTCCTACGGCCGCCGCGCCGGCATCGGCAGCGCTGGACAAATCGGCTAAAATGATCGTCTGGCCGGAAACAAACCGGGCACGGCGTCAGCCGGAACAGTCGGCACACGGTCCGGAATCGCGGTCCACCAACTTCCGCAAAAAACTTTGCACACACCTGCGGCATCACTGAACCCATTATTCGGAGAAACACGGCATGTCCATGGCTGATCGCGACGGGCACATCTGGTACGACGGGAAGCTGGTTCCCTGGCGCGATGCGACGACCCACGTCCTCACCCATTCCCTGCACTACGGCCTCGCGGTGTTCGAGGGCGTCCGCGCCTACAACACCGACATCGGCACGGCGATTTTCCGCCTCAAGGAACACACCGAACGGCTGTTCAACTCGGCGCACATCTACATGATGAAAATCCCGTACTCGCGGGAAGTTCTGATGGAAGCGCAGAAGGAAGTCGTCCGCGCCAACAAGCTCGAATCCTGCTACATCCGTCCGATCGCCTTCTACGGCTCGGAAAAAATGGGCGTGTCACCCAAGGGTGCCAGCGTGCACGTCGCCATCGCCGCCTGGCCCTGGGGCGCCTACCTGGGCGCCGAGGCGCTGGAAAAGGGCATCCGGGTGAAAACCTCGTCCCACGCCCGCCACCATGTCAACGTGTCGATGTGCCGCGCCAAGTATTCCGGCACCTACGCGAATTCGATTCTCGCCAACCTCGAAGCCACTGAACACGGCTACGACGAAGGCCTGCTGCTCGACGTCGACGGCTTCGTCGCTGAAGGTTCCGGCGAAAACCTGTTCATCGTCAAGAACGGCAAGCTCTACGAACCGGAACTGACCAGCGCGCTGATCGGCATCACCCGCGATTCGATCATCACGCTCGCGCGCGAAATGGGCTACGAGGTCTCGGCGCGGCGCATCACCCGCGACGACCTCTACATCGCCGACGAGGCCTTCTTCACCGGCACGGCGGCCGAAGTGACGCCGATCCGTGAAGTCGACGGGCGGACCATCGGCGAGGGCAGGCGCGGCCCCATCACCGCGCGCCTGCAGAAGAAATTTTTCGAATGCGTGAACGCCAAGGCGCCGGAACACCGCGACTGGCTGTCGCCGGTGGCCGCCTGAGCCCGTCATGACCCAGCCTGCCGACAACAAATCGCGCCAGATCGAAGTCACCGCGGCGGATCTGCCGCTGCACTGCCCGACGCCGGCGATGATGCTGAGGAATGCCCACCCACGGGTGTTCCTTCCGGTCGAAAAGACCGGCGAGGCGCTCTGCCCGTACTGCGGCACCCGCTACACGCTCAAGGGCGGCGCGGCGGCCGGCCATCACTGAAGGAACGGCGGGTTGCAGCCACTGACCCGCCATTGCCGGTGAACATCCTCGTCGTCGGTCCGTCCTGGGTCGGCGACACCATACTCTCGCAGCCGCTGCTGCGCCTGCTGCTACAGCAGAATCCCGGCGCGCGGATCGACTATCTGGCGCCCCCGTGGACACTGCCGCTGCTCGCGCGCATGCCCGAGGTGCGCAACGGACTCGTCAATCCCTTCGGCCACGGCGCGCTGCGGATGGGCGAACGCCGCCGCCTCGGACAGGAACTGCGCGCGGGCAAGTACGGACTCGCCGTGGTGCTGCCCAATTCCTGGAAATCGGCCCTGGTTCCCTGGTTTGCCGGCATTCCGCAGCGTCGCGGATTCCGCGGCGAGGCGCGCTGGGGCCTGCTCAACGACCTGCGCCGCCTTGACGAACAGGCGCTGCCGCAGATGGTCCAGCGTTTTGCCGCGCGGGCGCTGCCGGCCGGCGCGGCGCTGCCCGATCCGCTGCCGCCGCCCGCGCTGCAGTCTTCCGCTGCCGCACAGCAGGCACTGCTGGCACGCCTCGGCCTGGATGCGGCAACACCCGCCATCGCCTTCTGCCCCGGCGCCGAGTACGGACCCGCCAAACGCTGGCCGGAAGCACATTACGCCGCGCTGGCGCGGATGTTCGCCGCGCGCGGTTTTGCCGTCTGGCTGGTCGGTTCGCCCAAGGACCATGCCGTTGCCGAAACCATCGCGCGGCAGGCGGATGGCAGCTGCATCAACCTCTGCGGCCGCACCGACATCGCCGAAGCCGCCGACCTGCTCGGCGCAGCAGGGCTGGTTGTCAGCAACGACTCCGGCCTGATGCATGTCGCCGCCGCCGTCGGCCGACCCGTCGTCGCGCTGTACGGCTCCAGTTCGCCGAAGTTCACGCCGCCGCTG
>JAEYXO010000104.1 GCA_023431245.1 Pseudomonadota bacterium
GAGGCCTGGGAACACGGCCCGGTGATCCTGTCCTGGCGCGACGCCCAGGAGGCTGATGGCGGCGACGGCTACAACGTCGTGCTGCATGAATTTGCGCACAAGATCGACATGCACAACGGCACGCCCAACGGCTTCCCGCCGCTGCATGCGGACATGGACCGCAGGGCCTGGAGTGAAACCTTCAGCGCCGCCTTCGCCGATTTCGAGCGGCGCCTCGATGCGCGCGAGGAAACCGTGCTCGACGAATACGCCGCCGAAGACCCTGCGGAATTCTTCGCCGTCACCAGCGAACTCTTTTTCGAGCGCCCCGAAGCGCTGCACGGACTTTACCCAGCGGTTTATGACCAGTTGTCACAGTTCTACCGGCAGAATCCGCTGGCGCGCATGCGCCCGGCCGGGAACAAGGTTCCGGCATGATCACCACGCTCTCGCGCAAGCAAACTCCTTCACCCCGAAGCCTTTCGGTGTGAGGGGAGGCCTCCCACTCATAACAATTCCAAAAAATGACCCGTCCCAACCCTCGCTTCATCCTCGCCGCCGACATCGGCGGCACCCACGCCAGCTTCGCCATCGCCGAGCGCCAGACCGGTGGCGGCCATCGCGTGTTATTCGAAAAATCCCTCGAAAGCCGCCAGTTCGCCGACTTCGACGCGCTGATGGCGGCTTTCCTCGCGCTGCCGGAAGCCGCCGCCTCGCGGCCGCATCTGGGCGCCGTGAGCTTCGCCGTCGCCGGCCCGGTGGCCGAAGGCGAATCGACGCTGACCAACCTCGGCTGGAAAGTCAGCGCCGCCAGCGTCTCGGCGCGTCATGGACTGCCGCAGGTCAGCATCGTCAACGATTTTCACGCCGCCGGCCTCGGCGTGCTGGAGTTGCCGCAGGCGAGTTTTGCCACGCTGCAGTCAGCCGAAGCGCCGGAGCAGGGCACCGCCGCGATCATCGGCGCCGGCACCGGCCTCGGCGTCGGCCTGATCCACTGGAACGGCAGCCGCTGGGAAGTGCTGCCCTCGGAGGCCGGCAATGCCGACTTTGCGCCGATCGACGAGCTGCAGGACAAGCTGCTGATGCACCTGCGCCGCACCTACGGCCGTGTGTCCTGGGAGCGGGTGGTATCCGGCCCCGGCCTGATGCGCGTGTTCAGTTTCCTGCAGGAGACCGGCCTCGGCGTGCCGTCGAAGCAGCTGCTCGATGCCACCAAGCGTCCAGGCACCGATCCCAGCGCGGTGATCGCCGAATACGGCCTCAACAAGCTCGACCCGCTGGCCGTGCGCGCGCTCGACCTGTTCATTTCGGCTTACGGTTCCTTCGCCGGCAATATCGCACTGACTGCACTTGCGCGCGGCGGGGTCTACATCGGCGGCGGCATCGCACCGAAGATCGTCAACCGCCTGAAGGACGGGCGTTTCATGCGCGCCTTCACCGGCAAGGGTGCGTTCACGCCGCTGCTGGCGGGGATACCAGTGCGGGTCGTGATGGATGCGCAGGTCGGATTGCGTGGGGCCTTGCGGGTGGCGGACGAATTGACTTCCGGATAAATATCCCGTGCACCGCGATGAACTCAAATTCCTGTTCGACCGGCAGGCCGCCGCTTACGACCGGCAATGGGCGAATATGGCGCCGATCCGTGAGGCGCTGTATTACCTGCTGGAGTCGGTGTTCGCCGGATTGCCTGCCGATGCACGGCTGCTTTGTGTAGGCGTGGGGACGGGCACCGAACTGGCACATCTGGCGGCGAAATTTCCCGGCTGGCGATTCACCGCCGTGGAGCCCTCGGGCGCGATGCTCGAAGTCTGCCGCCAGCGGGCCGAGGCCGGGGGTTTTGCCGCGCGCTGCACATTTCACGAGGGTTATCTGAAATCGCTGCCGGCGGATGGACTGCATGATGCGGCGACCTGTTTCCTGGTGTCGCAGTTTTTTCTCGAGCGTGAGGCGCGTTCTGGATTTTTCCGCGCGATCGCTGCAAGGCTGGTTCCGGGCGGCATCCTCGCCAGCACCGATCTGGCCGCGGATCAGGGCTCCAGCGATTACGCGGCGCTGCTCGAAGCCTGGTTCAACATGATGGGGGCGGCCGGCCATCCGCGCGAAGGGCTGGAACGCATGCGCAAAGCCTATGCCGAGGATGTGGCCGTGCTGCCCGAAACGACGGTGGCATCGATCATCGCATCCGGCGGATTCGACGCGCCGGTGCGTTTTTTCCAGGCAGGGTTGATACACGGATGGTTTGCGCGCAAAGGCCTGCCGGTTCAGGACAGCTGACCGGCGCGGTCAGCGATGGCAATGGGAACAGCAGGTGTTGATGCTGCCAGCAGCGGTCATGCCCCGGCCCTTGTCTCCAGCTCATCGCACCATGCTTCGATCGACTCCCGCATCAGCTGCGGCTGCTCGGTCGGAATCCAGTGCTGTGCGGGGATGCGCACGATGCGGCCCTGCGGCAGCGGAGCGAGCAGCCGTGCTGTCATGTCCGGATCGCTGTAGGTGCCGCCTGCCGACAGCAACGACAGCGTCGGCGCGAGTACCGATGTCATTGCCGGCAGGGGGCCGGTGACCGCCAGCAGGCCCTGCAGATAGGCGGAGATCGGCAGGCTGCGCAGGTCCTCGCGCACGGAGTTGTAGCGCGCTTCGGGAAAACGTCCGCTGGCGGCCATCGTCATGCGGGCTCCGCGATCGAGCGCGGCCAGGTCGAGCGTCTCGAGACGGCGCCGGTGCAATCCCAGTGCAGCCAGCAGGCGCAGCGGCGGCACCAGCGCGGCGACCAGCGGGCGCAGGGCGGCCAGTCGCGCCCGGTTGCCGGTGAAGGCCGCGCGAAACATCGGCTCAATCAGCACCAGTCCGGATACCCGCCGCGGCGCCTGCTGCGCGAACCACAGCGCGAGGTTGGCGCCAAGGCAATGGCCGATGACCACTGCCTGCGTCACATGCTCCGCAGCCAGCAGTTCCTCCAGGTCATCACACCAGGTTTTCATGTCGATGCGGCCGCGGAACAGGGAGCCGCCGTGGCCGCGCAGATCCGGACACAGGATGTCCCAGCCGGCGGCAAGCCGGGTTGTCGAGGTGAATTCAGACCAGCGCGTGTGATTGCTGGCTAGGCCGTGGAGCAGCAGCAGCGTGCGCCGCGGTGCGCCGCTGCGCAGCAGATGGTAGGCCAGACGGGTGCCGTCGGCAGCGCCCCGTGTCCTGCCGGATGCATTAACGGGATCGGGCAATTTTCCGGGTCCGGCTGATCCGGTCATTCATTCGCCGTGAGTTCTTCCCGCGGATTGATGTTCCGGAACGCGGCCTCATCGGCAAACTGAACCTCGACGACTTTCAGTTTCGAATACCACCAGTCGATCTTGCGCCCGCCTGCCTCGAGAAAGGCGGTCAGTCTTGTCAGCACCGACTTCCGGCACAGGCTGAACACCGGATGCGGCTGATCGCCGGTTTTGGCGACCGCGAGATCAGCCTGCTGCGCGTCGAGCGCGGCCTTTAGCTGCGCCACCAGATCGAGCGGCAGGAAGGGTGAATCGCAGGGCGCGGTGACCACCAGCGGATGCGCCGCCTCGCTCAGGCCGCGGTGCAGGCCGGCCAGCGGACC
>JAEYXO010000314.1 GCA_023431245.1 Pseudomonadota bacterium
GCAGGCCGCGGCTGTTGCTGCTGGATGAACCGAGCATGGGGCTGGCACCGCTGATGGTGCAGAAGATTTTCGAAACGGTGCGGACAGTGGCCGCCGAGGGCGTGACAATGCTGCTGGTGGAACAGAATGCGAAACTGGCGCTCGAAACCTGCCACCGCGGTTATGTCATGGAAAGCGGCGGCATCGTGCTCGCCGACGATGCACGCAGACTGCTGTCCAATCCACAAGTGAGGCAGGCCTACCTTGGAGAATGAGTTGCGGAACCCGTCCGCGCCGGCGGCCTTGTGGCAGCGCCTGGTGCCGCCGCGCAGGGCGCGCCTGCCGCTGATGGCGCTATTGGCGGTCGGCCTGGTCGCGCTGCTCGGCTTTCTGTACATCAAGAGCCAGGGCGTCGATTACCGGCGCCAGGGCGAAATCCTCGGCTACCTCCGGGAACTGCGGGAAATCGACGGCCGCTGGGATTTCGAGGTGCTGCGCGCCCGGACCGAGGGCCATGCCGGCAAAGCCAAGATTGCGGAAGACCGCGGCGCACGGGCTCCGGAAATCCTGAAGCGGCTGCAGCAGGCCGCGGCCGAATCACCGAGCGAGGCGCTGTCCCGGGAATTGCCGGCGCTGCTGCAGGCCTTCGGTCAGAAGGCGGAACTGCTCCAGCGTTACCGGGCAGCCCAGCTCACGGTGACCCAGGCGCTGGGACGCCTGGTGGAATTCGATTCCGAAATTGCCGGCCTGGTACGCGGAGCCTGGGCGGGCTTTCCCCAGCGTGACCGCCTGGTTGCGGTGGAAAGCACCTCGGCGCTGCTGTTCGCGCACCTGATGCGTTACACGGCCGACCCTTCCGATGCGCAGCGCAAAACCGTCGAAACCTTTACCGCCGACCTGCGCAAGTCCTCCGAAGGGCTGCCCCCGGCGCTGCGCGACGGACTCGCGCGCCTCGACAGCACGGTGCAGCAGGTCCTCGACGCCAAGCCGGTCGAAGACGGGCTGTTCCTGAAGATTTCGATCTCCTCCGCAGGGCCGCGCATCAACACCCTGACCGACGCCTTCACCCGCGAAGCGGCGGACATCGAATCCGACAGCGAACGCTACCGCATCTACCTGATTGCCTACGCCGGGGCGCTGCTGGTCCTGATCGGCTGGCTGCTGTCGAAACTGGCGGTCAGCTACCGGCTGCTCAACGAAGCCAACCGCGTCCTTGAATCGCGAGTCGAAGAGCGCACCCGCGCGCTGTCGGACGCGCTCCACCAGCTCAAGGAATCCGAGGCGCAGCTGATCCAGACGGAAAAGATGTCCTCCCTCGGACAGATGGTCGCCGGCATCGCCCACGAGATCAACACGCCGCTCGCCTACGTCAAGAACAGCCTCGGCTCGGTTGCCGGCAAGCTGCCTGAGGTCAAGCAGCTGGTGGTCGAAACCAACAAACTGCTGCGCCTGATGGAGGACCCGAGCCCCAACCCGGAGCGGCTGCAGGCCAAGTACTCCGCGGTGCGTGGCCTGGTGAACCATTTTGCCGAACAGCAGGCGCTCGCCGAACTCGGCCAGCTGGCCAATGACGGCCTCTACGGCATCGAGCAGATCTCGGAGATCGTGCTGAACCTGAAGAATTTCAGCCGGCTGGACCGCAGCAAGGTGTCGAGCTTCAACCTCAATGAAGGGATTGAAAGCGCGCTGGTGCTGGCCAAGCACGAACTGAAGCACCTGAAGGTCACCAAGCATCTCGGCGACATCCCGGCCATCACCTGTTCGCCTTCGCAGCTCAACCAGGTGTTCCTCAACCTGATCAACAACGCGGCCCAGGCGATCGAGTCAGGCAGCGGCGAGATCACGCTGACCACCCGGACCGAGGACGCCGGCCATGTCGCGGTTGAAATCGCCGACAACGGCAAGGGCATTCCGCCGGAGATCATGTCGAAGATTTTCGACCCCTTCTTCACGACCAAGGCCGTCGGCAAGGGCACCGGCCTCGGCCTGTCGATTTCATACAAGATCGTGGAACAGCATGGCGGCAGGATCAGCGTTGACTCCACCGTCGGTCAGGGCACCCGCTTCACCATCGTGCTGCCGCTGGTCCCGCCGGCAACACTGGATGAAACCGCATGAGCGCCGGCTACCCGCAGAAGATCGGCAAGTACGAGGTGCAGGGCATCCTCGGCCGCGGCGGCATGGGCACCGTGTACAAGGCCTTCGACCCGGCAATCCACCGCCAGGTGGCGATCAAGACCATCACCAAGTCGGCGCTCGACCCCTCCGAACTGCAGTACGCGGTCGCGCGCTTCCGCCACGAAGCACAGGCCGTCGGCCGCCTGACGCACCCGCGGATTGCGGCGATCTATGACTACGGCGAGGACGATGACCTCGCCTTCATCGTCATGGAGCTGGTCAACGGCAAGTCGCTGTACGAGCACCTGCAGAACAAGGCGAAATTCGACCTCGCGGAAATCGGCGAGATCGTGCGCCAGCTGCTTGACGGGCTCGGTTACGCCCATGCGCAGGGCGTCGTCCACCGCGACATCAAGCCCTCGAACATCCTGATCAACGACGACGGCCGCATCAAGATCAGCGATTTCGGCATCGCCCACATCGACACCTCCTCGCTGACCCAGGTCGGCGAAATCATGGGGTCGCCCGGCTACATGTCGCCGGAGCAGTTCACCGGCGAAGAGCCCGACGCGCGCACCGACATTTATTCCGCGGGCGTCATCGCCTATGAACTGCTGGCCGGCCGCAAGCCCTTCACCGGCAGCAATGTCGAGATCATGCGCCAGGTCATCGGCGAGCGCCCGGCCAATCCCTCGGAGTTCAATCCGCGCATCTCGGTGCAGCTCGACTGGGCCACGCACAAGGCGCTGGCGAAGAAGCGGGAGGACCGTTTCCAGACCGCGCGCGAATTCGCACTGGCCTTCGTGCAGGGAATAGCCGCCAGCCTGCGTACGGCAAAAGCCGCCGAGGACGAAAAAAGCCGGGAAGTCCCGACGCAGCGCCTGGATCCGAAGCTGGTATCCGCCGCGCGGGTCATTTCCGGCCTGCAGGCGGCCAGGCCCGCCGAAGCCGCCGCCGCGGCGGCACCGGCGGTGGCGCCGACCTTCGATACCGGCGGCAAGAAGGCAAAGCTGCTGTTCGTGGATGACGAGGAACGCATACTCAATGCGCTGCGCTCGGTGTTCCGCAACCAGTACAATGTGTTCACCGCCAGCAGCGGTCCGGAAGCCATGGAATTCCTGAAGCGCTTCCATCCGCACGTCGTCATCAGCGACCAGCGCATGCCGGAAATGACCGGGGTCGAATTCCTGCGCCAGGTCCGCGATCAGGCGCCGCATACCGTGCGCATACTGCTCACCGGCTACTCCGACCTGGCGTCCATCGTCGGCTCGATCAACGACGGCGAGGTTTTCCGCTTCATCAGCAAGCCCTGGAACAACACCGAAATCCAGAAAACGATCGGTGAGGCCGCGGCCATCGCGCTGGAACTGGCGGACATGGCGACCTCCCCCGTCATCGTGCCGGACAAGGTGGATTTCGGAATCCTGGTGCTCAATCCCGACCAGAGCGTGTTCCGCGCCGTCAGCGAACTGATGGGCGGCGTGTGCCCGGTGATCGAAGCCCTGGACATGGACCGCGCGCTGGGCGTCCTCGCCGAACGGGAGATTGCCGTCATCGTCGCCGACCTCCGCAGCGGCGACCATAAATCGCTGGCCGCCTTCAAGCTGCTGAAGCAGGACCACCCGGAGATCCTCGCCATCCTGACGACGGAAGCCTCGGATTCGGAGCTGGTGATTGACCTGATCAACCAGGCCCAGGTGTTCCGCTTCCTCAGCAAGCCGCTGAACCTGAAGCTGCTGCAGCAGCACGTGCATGCCGCGCTGGCGCGTTACCAGTCTTTCAGGAAAACACCGAAACTGCTGAAACAGCATCGTGTCGCGGCGGCAGCGGCGCCCGAAGCCGAGTCGTCGATGCTGTCCCAGCTGCGGGAACGCATCCGTTCGGTGAAATCCTGGTTCGGCGGCCGCTGAAGCACGCGGCAGTCCCCGCTCAGACCCAGTCCTTCTCCACCAGGAAATCGCTGTAGAGCCTTGCCTCCGGCGTGCCGGGTTGCGGCACCCAGTCGTAGCGCCAGCGCACCACCGGCGGCAGCGACATCAGGATCGATTCGGTGCGGCCGCCGGACTGCAGGCCGAACAGCGTGCCGCGGTCGTACACCAGGTTGAATTCGACATAACGGCCGCGGCGGTAGGCCTGGAAATCGCGTTCGCGCTCGCCGTAGGGCTGGTTCCGGCGGCGTTCAACGATGGGTGCGTACGCCGGCAGGAAGCGGTCGCCGACACTGCGCACCAGCGCAAAGCAGCTCCCGAAATCCGGGCTTCCGAGATCGTCGAAGAATATGCCGCCGACACCGCGCGGCTCATTGCGGTGCTTCAGGAAAAAATAGCGGTCGCACCAGGCCTTGAACTTCGGATGATAGTCGTCCCCGAAGGGCGCCAGGGCATCGCGGCAGCTGCGGTGGAAATGCACCGCGTCCTCCTCGAAGCCGTAGTACGGCGTCAGATCCATGCCGCCGCCGAACCACCATACCGGATCGGCTCCGCTTTTCTCGGCGACGAAGCAGCGCACGTTCATGTGCACCGTGGGCACGTAGGGATTGCGCGGATGCAGCACCAGCGACACGCCCATCGCCTGGAAGGAGCGCCCGGCAAGTTCCGGGCGGGAGGCGGATGCCGAGGGTGGCAGGTGGTCGCCGAACACATGCGAGAAGCCAACGCCGCCGCGTTCGAACAGCGAGCCTTCCTCGATCAGCCGGGTGATGCCGCCGCCGCCCTGCGGCCGCTGCCACTCGTCGCGGATGAAACTGCCGCCGTCGAGCGCGGCGAGCCGGTCGACGATCGTCGTCTGCAGACCGGTCAGGTAGGACTTGACTGCGGCGATGTCCATCGGAAATCCGGGCTGAGGCGTCGCCGCAGCAGGCTACTTGCGCCCTTCGCCGACCGCGCGGTGCCCGATGTCGCGGCGGCACTGCAGGCCGTCGAAGCGGATCTGGTCGACGATCTCGTAGGCGCGCTTCTGCGCGGTGCGCGTATTGTGGCCGAGTGCGGTGACGCAGAGCACGCGGCCGCCGCTGGTCACCACGTCCCTGCCCGACAGCGCGGTGCCGGCATGGAATACATGGAAATCCGCGCCGGGCGGCGGCAGGCCGCGGATGACATCGCCCTTGCGCGGATCTTCGGGATAATTCGCCGCCGCCAGCACCACGCCCAGCGCGACGCGCGGATCCCATTCCGCCTCGGCCGCATCGAGTCTGCCGTCGATCGCCGCATCAAGCAGCCCGACGAGGTCGCTTTTGAGGCGCATCATGATCGGCTGGGTTTCGGGGTCGCCCATGCGGCAGTTGAATTCGAGCACCTTGAGCGTGCCGGCGGGGGAAATCATCAATCCCGCGTAAAGGAAACCGGTGTAGGGAATGCCGTCCGCGGCCATGCCGTTGATCACCGGCTGGATCACCTCGCGCATCACCCGCGCAT
>JAEYXO010000178.1 GCA_023431245.1 Pseudomonadota bacterium
TCCAGGTGCATGACATCGGCCTGCAGGCGCTGCGCGGTGAGCAAGGTGAAATCGGCTTCCGCGTCCTGGTCGGCGGCGGCCTCGGGCGCACGCCGATCATCGGCACAGTGATCCGCGAGTTCCTGCCCTGGCCGCAGCTGCTGAATTATCTTGACGCGATCCTCCGCGTGTACAACCGCCACGGCCGCCGCGACAACAAGTACAAGGCCCGCATCAAGATCCTCGTGAAGGAACTGAGGCCGGCGGTGTTCCGCGCGCAGGTCGAGGCCGAATGGGCAAATCTGAAGGACGGCCCGGCGACGCTGACCGGGGCCGAGGTTCGCCGCATCGAGGACCGCTTCACGCGGCCGCAGTACCGGAGGCTCGATCCCCTGCCGCTGCAGTACACGCAGGCGCTCGCGCGCGAGCCCGGCTTTGCGCGCTGGGTCGGGCGCAATGTGCACGCGCACCGGGTGCCGGGTTATGCCGCGGTGACGCTGTCGCTGAAAAAAACCGGCCTGCCGCCGGGTGACGCCACCGCGGAGCAGATGGACGCGGTGGCCGACCTCGCCGACCGCTACAGCTTCGGCGAGCTGCGCGTGTCGCACGAGCAGAACCTGATCCTGTCCGATGTGCGGCAGTCCGATCTGCATGCCTTGTGGCAGGAAGCGAAGGTGCTGGGGCTGGCGACGCCGAACATCGGCCTGATCTCGAACATCATCAGCTGTCCCGGCGGCGATTTCTGCGCGCTGGCGAACGCCAAGTCGATCCCGGTGGCGGAGGCGATCCAGCGCCGCTTCGACGACCTCGACTACCAGCACGACATCGGCGAGCTCGACCTCAACATCTCCGGCTGCATGAATTCCTGCGGCCATCACCATGTCGGCCACATCGGCATCCTCGGCGTCGACAAGCAGGGCGCGGAGTTCTACCAGGTGTCGATCGGCGGCTCGCAGGGCAACGCGGCCTCGCTCGGCAAGGTGATCGGCCCGTCGTTCGCGCAGGACGAGGTGCCGGAGGTCATCGCCAGGCTGGTCGAAACCTATCTTGCGCGCCGCGACAGTGAAGCGGAGCGATTCATCGACGTGGTGCGCCGCATCGGCATCGAAGCTTTCAAGGAAAAAGTCTATGGCAAGACTGATCAGAAACGCGAAACTCGCGAACGACAGCTGGCAACGGCTTGAGCCGGCGGCCGACGGCGGCCTGCCGGTGATCCCGGCCCGGGGTGACCTGCTGGTGCCGCTGAAGCTGTGGCAGTCCTCGGCCGGTGTGCTGCTGGGCCGTCCTTCGGGACGTATTGGCGTCTGGCTGGCACCGGACGAGGACCCGGCATTGATCGCCGACAGCCTCGACGCGCTGGCGCTGGTTGCCGTGTTTTTCCCGCAGTTCACCGACGGCCGCGGGTATTCGACCGCGCGCCTGCTGCGTGAACGTTACGGCTGGAGGGGCGAGCTGCGCGCGATCGGCGATGTGCAGCGCGACCAGCTGTTCTATCTGTCACGCGTCGGCTTCGATGCCTTCGAGCTGAATGACGGCATCGACCCGCAGGCCGCGCTGTCGGCGTTCGCCGATTTCAGCGAGGCCTACCAGGCTTCCGTCGAACGCCCGCTGCCGCTGTTCCGGCGCCGTGCCGCGGAACCGGCCTGACACCATGAGCGGCACGGTTTACCTGGTCGGCGCAGGTCCCGGTGCGCCGGATCTGCTGACGCTGCGCGCCGCCCGCCTGCTGGAGCGTGCCGACATCGTGTTTTATGACGCGCTGGTGCATCCGGAAACGCTGGCCCTGGCGGCGCGCGCCGAAAAAATCGCCGTCGGCAAGCGTTGCGGCCGGCATTCGACCGCGCAGCGCTTCATCAACAAGCGCCTGATCGATGCGGCGCAATCGCATGCGATCGTGCTGCGGCTGAAGGGCGGCGATCCGCTGCTGTTCGGGCGCGCGCAGGAGGAAATCGATGCACTGGAGGCGGCCGGCATCGACTACGCAGTGGTGCCGGGCATCACCGCAGCGCTGGCTGCGAGTGCGGCAGTCCGCAGATCGATGACCCGGCGCGGCCTGTCGCGCAATGTGGTTTTCGTGACGCCGCGCACCGGTGCCGGTGAGGAAGGCCACGACTGGGCGCAGGCGGTGCTGGCGGCGGATACCTGCGCCATTTACATGGGGGTCGGCCAGGCGGCGGCGATTTCGGCGACACTGCTTGCGCGTGGTGCCAGTCCCGACCTGCCGCTGGTGATTGTCGAGAATGCCAGCCTGCCCGGTGAACGCCGCCTGCCGGCGCGGCTTGCGGACCTTCCCCTTGTGGCTGCAGGCGGGATCGCCGGTCCGGCCATCATCCTGATCGGCGAGGTGTATGCGCAGGTTTCCGCAGTGCCCGCTGCCGCATTGCCGGAACGCAGCTGCGCCGCCTAGAGCCCTCCCGGGAAACACGCTAAAATTCAGCCTTTTAGCGTGCTCTTCCAGAGGATCAGGCGGGTTCCATGCAAATCCTGCGCAGCGTTCCGGACGCTGCCTCCAGTCCCGTCGCGCTGAC
>JAEYXO010000316.1 GCA_023431245.1 Pseudomonadota bacterium
CCGTCGCGCTGATCATTTTCTGCCGTCGCAGCCAATATGTGAAACAGTGCCTATCTTAGGTGCGTTTTTTCCAAACTTCCACCCTCATCGCAGCAAAGACGGCCACTATTGAACAGGACAGTTCAGAGATCATTTATGTTGCCATGCCGCGAATTCTGCAGCAGGTCGACGACCCGGCAATCCGCGCACATCTTGATGCGATCCAGCGCGCCGGGCTCGGCAAACATTGAATGCTGGCCCAGCCGCGACAACATGCCATCGACCATCTGCTTGGTTCCAAAAGGTTTTCCGCACTTGATGCAGCCAAAAGCCTGTGCCTCGTTGAGAGTCCGTGCCGCTTTTGCCTGAGCGCTCAGCAGCAGGCGCGGCTGCAGCGACAAGGCCTGTTCCGGGCATGTGCGTACGCACAATCCGCATTGCACGCAATTCTGTTCAAGGAAACGCAGGGCCGGCGTTTCCTTGGAATCGAGCAGCGCACCCTCCGGACAGGACCCGACGCAGGCCATGCAAAGGGTGCATTTTTCCTTGTTCACCGCGACGCTGCCGTAAGGCGCACCCGATTTCAGAGCAATCGAGTCGGTCTTTTTTGGTGCATGGCTGCGCAGGTGGTCGAATACGAAATCCAGCGTTCCGCGCTTGTCGTTGCCCAGGTTGAAGCCCGCCTCGGGCAGCGATGCCGGGCGCGGCAGGGTCCACAGACGGCGCTCCGCCTCGGCCCAGTCACTGACCGGCAACCAGCAGGCGCGCTCGCCCTCGTAGCCGAATCCCGCGAGCAGTTCCTGCGCCAGTGCAACCTGGCGTTCGCCGGCTTCGACATAAGCCGCTGCTTCCGAGCCTGCGCCGAGCACGACCACCTGTGCCGCACCCAGTGCAATGGCGCCGAGCATCAGGTCAATGCCGATGGCCGCCACATGCAGCACCTCGACCGGAATCAGGTCCGCCGGCAGCCCCCTGCCCCGGCGCGCCAGCAGTGCGAGCAATTCGCGGCCGTCGCCGCCGTTGTGAAACAGCAGGCGCGGATTGCGGCCGCCTGCGGTGCGGTAGGCTTTCAGTGCTGCCTTCAGCCGCGCCCCGGTATCGGCCACGCGCGGGTACGCATAAGTCATGGCCCCCGATGGACAGACCGTCGCGCAACCGCCGCAGCCCATGCACAGATGCGGTTCGACCTCGATCCTGTTTTCCTTCAGCACACTGCGGATTGCGCCGGTGGAACAGACGTCGATGCACTGTGTGCAGCCGGTGATGCCGGAGCGGGCGTGGGCGCAGACCTTCTCGCGATAGACAAAGAATTTCGGCTTTTCGAAGTGTCCTGTCAGCTGCGCCAGCCTGCCCGCGGCCAGCGCCTGCTCCAGCGGATCCCGGCCCGGCGCGAAATATCCCTGCGGCGGCTGTTCCGTGCGGATGTGCGGCGTGTCGTCAAGATCGAGGACGAGGTCGAAACGGTCCTCGCGCGGCGACTCACTGCGGCCGAAGTCGATCGCCTGCACCGTGCCGCAGGCGCTGACGCATTTGCGGTGGCTTTTGCATTTTTGCAGGTCAATCTGGAAACTGAAATCGATGGCCTGCTCGGGGCAGGCCTCGATGCAGGCGCCGCAGCGCGTACAGGCTTCGAGGTCGATGGGGTTGCGCTGAGTCCACTGGACCGAAAAGGCGCCGAGATAACCGGACAGCGCGCCGACCTTGCCCGACAAAACGGGGTAGGAGCGTTCGTCCGGCAGTTCCGCACCGCGCCCGTCGTCGCTCATCAGCACCGTCACCGAAAACTGCCCCGCCAGCCGGCCAGCCCAGGGCAGTGCCGCCGCGCCGGGACCGATGATCAGCAGTTCATTTCCCCCTTCATAGTTCACCGTCGGCACCGGTTCCGGATCGGGCAGATCGGCCGCCGCAATCAGCGCCGCCATCTTTGCCGAAGCCCGGGCGCCCTCTTCCGACCAGCCTGCGGTTTCACGGATGTTGACGAAACGGATCGCGCCCTGCCCGCCCATTTCCTGATGCAGCGCCGAGAACAGCGGCGCTTCCTGGGTGCAGCCGACCAGCAGGTCGTCGCCGGATTTCACCGCGGCCTCGAAGCTGGCGAGGTGATGGCGGCAGAGTTCGCTGCGCACCGGCGGCAGTTCACCTTCGCCCATTGCGCCGGCAAGCGCCTTGCCGTCGACGGTCATGGTCTTGTTGCAATTGCAGAGCAGCGTTTTTTGCCTCATGGGGAATCCGCTGAAAAGAAAGTGTGCGCAGTCTACGCGGTTTGCGGCGGCGCCCCGGATTCATCGTCGGGTTTCTGCGCCACCGGGGCGGGCTCCGCCGTGTTCTCCACCGGCGGCGGCGTGGCCTCCGCCTCCCCTGCGGCCAGCGCCGCGGCTTCCGCCGCCTGCGTCTCGATTTCCTGCTGCGGCGTCATTGCGCGCCGCTTCTGCGCCTCATCGTCCGTTTCCTGCGCCCAGCCGAGTATCTTCTGTGCCTGCTTCAACTCCGCGAGCATCGCGGCAGGCAGCGGATCGGAGACCGAATAGTCGTCGATATAGACATCGAGTCCGTCCATCACGTTGAAATGCGGATCACTGAACATTTTTTTCAGCGCCGCGCGGCGCAGGGTCTCGTCGACCTTCGGGTGCAGGAAACCGCGGTAATCGGAGTCGATGCCCAGTTGTTCCACCGGCGGCAGCGGCGGCGGCTCTTCCGCGGTGGCGGGTGTCGCCGGAGCAGGAGGTTTCAGCGCCTCCTCGCGCGCCTCGCGCTTGCGGCGCGACCAGCGGGAGAGGAATTCTTCCGGGGTTTCGGCGGGTTTGTGTCCGGACTCGGCCATCGTGGTCGTGGATCTCAATCGGGGCGCCAGTTGCCCATGCGCCCCTTGTCCTTGTTGGTCGCGTACTTTGCCTTTTTGCGCGGCTCGGGCCTGTAATGTGCCTCGCAGAACTGCGCCATCCAGGGCAGCAGTTCCAGCGGCAGC
This sequence comes from Pseudomonadota bacterium, assembly GCA_023431245.1. Lineage (GTDB taxonomy): Bacteria > Pseudomonadota > Gammaproteobacteria > Burkholderiales > SG8-41. Next base: position 2,945 of record JAEYXO010000316.1, read on the forward strand.
GCGACCCCGTCGACGTTCTCGCCGCTGTCGAGCCAGCGCGAGCCCTCGTGGTAACTCACGGTCAGAAGCTGGGGTTTCGCCATCCCCTCGTCCATCCGCCACAGCACAAACACCTTGGGCTGCGGCGATGTGATGTTCATGTAATAGCCCTCGGCCTCGTCACGCTGCAGGGTGATCTGCAATCCCGGATGCAGCACCTCCAGACGCCCCGCATCCTCCAGCAGCACCCGCGGGGCCGCCGCCGGATCGAGATCGGGCAGGACGCCCTTCACTTCCCATTTTTCGCTGGCCCAGCGGTTGTTCAGGGGCGTGCGCAGCATCACCACGGCGGCTGCCCAGCGCTGCATTGCGGATGTCGGGGATTCGGACATGAAGGCCATTCTGCGGGAGAAGCCGCGGCCATACAACCCTGCGCCGCAGCTAAATACCTGATTTGCAAGTGTTGTCATCCTTGCACCGCGGGATTCGACTCGGCCATAATCAGCCTCCATTCCGGGTCTGAGGCCATGACACAGCACACTTCCGCATCTGCCGCCGCCGTCCGCGATCGCCTCCGGCGGCCGCTGCGCGACCTGCGCATATCGGTGACCGACCGCTGCAACTTCCGCTGTGTCTACTGCATGCCGAAGGAGAAGTTCGGCGCCGACCACCAGTTCCTCGAACGCTCGGCCCTGCTGTCCTTCGAAGAGATCACCCGCCTCGCACGGCTGTTCACGCAACTGGGCATCGAGAAGATCCGCCTCACCGGCGGCGAACCGCTGGTGCGCCGCGGCATCGAGCAGCTGATCGGCATGCTGTCCGCCATCCCCGGCCTCGACCTGACGCTGACCACCAATGCCTCGCTGCTTGCCAAAAAAGCTGTGGCCCTGCGAGCCGCCGGCCTGCAGCGCGTCACCGTCAGTCTCGACTCGCTCGACGATGCCGTATTCAAGGCGATGAATGACGTCGAATTTCCGGTGGCGAAAGTGCTCGAGGGCATCGACGCCGCCGCGGCGGCCGGCCTCACGCCGATCAAGGTCAACATGGTCGTCAAACGCGGTGTCAACGAACACAGCATCCTGCCGATGGCGCGCTTTTTCCGGGAGCGCGGCCACATCCTGCGCTTCATCGAATACATGGACGTCGGTGCCACCAACGGCTGGCGCATGGACGACGTCGTCAGCGCACGCGAGATCGTCGACATCATCTCCCGCGAATTGCCGCTGGCGCCGGCCGACCCCAACTACACCGGCGAAGTTGCCGAGCGCTGGCGCTACACCGACGGCTCCGGAGAGATCGGCGTCATCGCCTCGGTGACCCAGGCCTTCTGCCGCGACTGCACCCGCGCCCGCATCTCCACCGAAGGCCAGCTCTACACCTGCCTTTTCGCCACCGGCGGTCACGATCTGCGCGCGCTGCTGCGCGGCGGCGCCAGCGACGAAGCCATCCTTGCGAAGATCGGCGGCGTGTGGACTGCGCGCGAAGACCGCTACTCCGAAATCCGCGGCCAGCAGACCCAGCCGCTGAAAAAAATCGAGATGTCCTACATCGGGGGTTGAGGCGGTGCCCAAACCCGAAATCACCCGCGCCCCCCGCCCCCTCACCGTCGACGTCGAATCTATCAACGAACACGGCGAGGCTGTCGCCACGCCCATCGCCGGCGAGCACCCGCTGACGATCTACCTCGACAAACGCGAGATCGTCACGCTGATGACGCTCGGCCAGAACCCGGAAGCGCTGGTGCTCGGCTACCTGCGCAACCAGCGGCTCGTGCCGTCGGTGGAACACATCGCCGCGGTGCAGGTCGACTGGGAAACCGGCTCGGCCGCCGTCACCACGCGCAAGGCGGTGAAGAACCTGTCGAAAAAAATGAGCAAGCGCACCGTCACCACCGGCTGCGGCCAGGGCACGGTGTTCGGTGACCTGATGGAGGAAATCGATTCGATACGGCTGCGCGACGACGTGCGCCTGTCGGAAGCCGGACTGCACGCGCTGCTCAACGCCGTGCGCCTGCACGAAACCATCTACAAGAGCGCCGGCGCCGTGCACGGCTGCGCACTGGCGGCGGTCAACGGTGACAGCGCCGAGATCCTGCACTTC
>JAEYXO010000187.1 GCA_023431245.1 Pseudomonadota bacterium
CGCCGATGGCACGATCCGTCTCGCCTTTGCGGTGCTGCGGCGCGGTTCCGGCGAATGGGCGGGATATGTGCTGAACCACCAGCGCGATGCGCTGTTCCGGATCACCCGGGATGGCGATGCGGTGGAACTGCTGGCCACTGAGGGTGCGGCGGAGTGGGCCTGGCGCTGGCGGGGAAGCATTGACATGGATGCGGCTGCGGCCGAGGCAGTGCAGCCGCCGCAGCCGCTCGATCCGGAGTTGTATGCTGAACTTGAATTACTGGCCGAAGGTTTCGTCGCCGACGGTTTCTGGCTGCGCGATGCGCCCGAGGCCGACAATGCGATCGAGATTGACCGTTTCGCGCGCTACGGCTACACGGTGCGCGACGCCAATGTGCGGGCGGCCCGGCTCCATCGCCTGCGTGCAGGACTGGGCGCGGATGACGCGCTGGAGCATTCGACGCTGGACGCGGACAATGCCTGGATCGTGGATCTGCTGCGCCGTTGCTGGGCGGACTGCGACTAATGCCTCGGCGGGCGCCGTTGCCACTGCCGGATCAGCAGCCAGCCCCCGAGCATGCCGCCGAGGTGTGCAAAATGCGCGACGCCGGCCTGGGTGCCGGTGACGCCGAGATAGAGTTCCAGTAATCCGTACAGGGTGACAAACAGCCAGGCCGGCAGCGGCACCGGCGGGAAAATCAGCATCACCGTGCGCCGCGGGAAAATGAGTCCGTAGGCGAGCAGCAGGCCGAAGACGCCGCCGGAGGCGCCGACGGTGGGCACCGGCGGCCCGCCGCTAAAGGTTGATACTGCGAGCTGGGCCAGCGCTGCGGCAAACACGCAGCCGAGGTAATAGATCAGGAAACGCCGCGAGCCGAACACCTGCTCGATCTGCCCGCCGAACATGTACAGCGCCAGCATGTTGAAGCCGATGTGGAGCAGCCCGCCGTGGAGGAAGCCGTAGGTGATGACCTGCCACGGCAGGAAGCGGACTCCAAGCTCATGCGGCGTGTGGAAGGGCCACAAGGCGAACCAGATGATCAGCAGGTCGCCGATGATGAATTGCAGCAGGAAGACCGCGACGTTCGCGATCAGCAGAAGGCGGGTGATCGGGGGCAGCATCATGTCCCGATGGTACTACGGCAAGGCGGCGCGGGACCGGCCCGCGCCGTATTGTCAGGCAAGCACCGGCGGCAGCTGCGGCGCGAGTTTCGCGCGTTCGGCGGTCGCGCTGCCGTTCAGCGCGAAACCCAGCAGCCTGCCATCAGCACCGACGAACAGCGATTTCACGCCGTCGCTGGTGGCCTCGACCTGCCATTGGCCCTGCGCGCCGGCAGCGGGCGGCGAAACGATGGTCGGGCAGGCGGGTGTCTTCACCATCACCGGCATCGCAGGGAAGGACGCTGCCGCGGGTTTGCCGGCGAGTGTCTGCGCGAGCGCGCGCGTGGCGTGCATGATCGGCATCACGTAAGGCATCACCAGGCCGTCGATTTCGGCGCAGTCGCCCAGCGCGTAAACCCCGGCGGCGCTGGTTTCGAGATTGCGGTTGACGGTGATGCCGCGATTGACCTTGATTCCGGCGGCCGCGGCGAGCGCGGTGCGCGGTTTCAGGCCCACGGCCGAGAGCACGACATCGGCCTGCAGCGCCGTGCCGTTGGCGAGGCTGACGCTGCAGGCGCCGTCCGCGCGATCAACTGCGGCAACGCTGGTGCCGAGATGCCACTGCACGCCCAGCGCGGCGAGTTTTGACTGCAGCAGCGCGCCGCCCTCGGGCGGCAGCAGCCGGCCCAGCGGCCGGTCGGCGATGTCGACGACGTCGACGGCAAAACCGGCAGTGGCGAGGTCGTTGGCGAATTCGCAGCCGATCAGGCCGGCGCCAATGATCGCGACGCGTTTTTTGCCGGCAATCGCCGCGCGGAACACGGTGTAATCGTCGAGGTCGTTGACGGTCAATATGTCTCCCGCCGCATCGCCCGCGATCGGCAGCCGGATCTGGTCGGCCCCGAGGGCCAGCACCAGCTTCGAGTAGGGCAGGATTTCGTCGCCTATGCGCAGCGCATGCGCGGCGGTGTCGATGGCATCGACCCGCGTATTGGCGCGCACCGTGGCGTTCAGTTGCGCCGCCATCTGCTCCGGCGTGTTCAGCGCGATCGCGGCGGGTTCCTTCTTCGAGGCCAGCGCGTTCGACAGCATCGGCTTGGAATAGAAAGGCCCGCTGTCGGCCGAAATGAGGGTCAGCGGAGTGGCTGTGTCGAGTTTGCGCAGCTCCTTCGCGGTGTTGTAGCCCGCGAGGCCGCTGCCGATGATGATGATGGGGTTCATGGGTTTTCCGTAAAAATCAGCGCAGGATGGTATCAAACACCATCATCAGCACGAAACCGCCGATGAGGCCTATGGTCGCCACGCGCTCGTTGCCGTTGCGGTGGGTCTCCGGAATGATCTCGTGGCTGATCACGAACAGCATCGCGCCGGCGGCAAAGGCGAGCCCCCAGGGCAGCATTGCCGCGGCATGACCGATGGCACTGGCGCCGACAAGGCCGCCCAGCGGCTCGGCCATGCCGGTCGCAAGCGCGAGCGCCGCAGCTTTCCAGCGCGAGATGCCGAGCGTGACCAGCGCGATGGCGACGATCAGGCCTTCCGGCATGTTCTGGACCGCGATGCCGGCGGTGATCGCCGTGCCCCCGCCGCTGCCCTGGGCGACGCCCACCGCGAGGCCTTCCGGGATGTTGTGCAGCGTGATTGCGGTGACGAACAGCCACAGCCCGGCCGCGTTTTCCGGGGTCGGCGACTGGCCGACTTCGCGGCCCTTGACGAAGTGTTCATGCGGCATCCAGCGGTCGCTGGCCATCAGCACCAGGGCGCCGAGGATCACGCCGGCAGCGGCAATCAGCACGCCGCCGGCGGGACTTCCGGCGAATTCGGTGCCGGCCTCCAGCGCCGGCGCGAGCAGCGAGAAAAAACTCGCGGCGAGCATCACCCCTGCGCCGAAGCCGAGCAGGGTGTCGCGCGTCGCGTCGGAAATTTGCCGGACCACCAATACCGGCAGGGCGCCCGCTCCGGTGGCCAGCGCGGTGACCAGCGTGGCCGCGAGCGCCGCGCGCACCGCGTCGTTCGCGGGCGCTGCCGCGGCGAATTCCATTGCAAGGGCGACCGCGACGACCGAGAGGACGATGAACGCCGCCAGCCGCTGCCAGGAGGGCTCGGCGGCGAGGCGGCGTGCGTGCATGATCATCTCGGTCATCGTGGGTTCCGTCTATGTCTTTGCCTGGTTACTTCTCGATCAGGCTGCGCAGCATCCACGCATTCTTCTCGTGGATCTGCATGCGCTGGGTCAGCAGGTCGGCAGTCGGCTCGTCATTGGCCTTGTCGACCACCGGGAACACCGAGCGCGCGGTGCGGGCGACGGCTTCCTGGCCTTCGACCAGCAGCGCGATCATTTTCTCGGCCTTCGGCACGCCCGCCGTCTCCTTGATCGAGGACAGTTTCACGTAGTCGGCGTAGGTGCCCGGCGCCGGATAACCCAGCGCGCGGATGCGCTCGGCGATCTGGTCGACGGCGAGCGCCAGTTCGTTGTACTGGGTCTCGAACATCAGGTGCAGCGTCTGGAACATCGGGCCGGTGACGTTCCAGTGGAAATTGTGGGTCTTCAGGTACAGCGTGTAGGTGTCTGCAAGCAGCCGCGACAGGCCGTCAGCGATGGCCTTGCGGTCGCGGTCCTTGATGCCGATGTCGATTTTCGGGGTCTTGGTCATGTCAGCTCCTTTCAGCGTGTACGGTGGTTCGGGTCCTGCGCCCGTCCCGCGCCGGCGGGACGGGGTGTTCGCCTGAGGCTTAAGCGGCCTTCAGCACCATCTCGAAGTCGGCCTTGGCGATGCCGCACTCCGGGCAGGTCCAGTCTTCCGGGATGTCTTCCCAGCGGGTGCCGGCCTTGATGCCGTGCTCCGGATCGCCCTCGGCTTCGTCGTAGACGTAACCGCAGACGATGCATTCCCATTTGCGCATTTCGGTTGCCATGTTCAGTTCTCCGTATCAGTAATGTGGTTGTCGGCTTCAGTCGATGTTCCCGCGGTCCGCCCGCCGACTGCGCAGGCGAGGGCCTGCAGCAGTGCGAGCGGAATCCGGCCGGTCATGATCACGCCGCCTTCACGTTGGCGCGCACCGCGCGGTAGTGGTTGGCGTGGCGCTCCTCGACCTTGGCCAGCGCGGCGAAGCGCTTGGCGGCCTTGGCCAGGGTCTGGCGGAAACGGTCGGCGTGCTCCTTCGATTCCTCGATCTGCTCGTCCATTTCCCTGACCGCGGCGTGGTTGCCTTCCTGCTCGGCGAGGTGGCGGAACTGCGGATACATCTCGGTGTATTCGTAGGTCTCGCCGGCAATCGCCATGTCCAGCGCCTTGGCCGGGCTCATTTCCGATTTCGGATAGAGCAGGTCGAGGTGGCCGAAAGCATGCTGCACTTCCTGGGCCGCGGTTTCCTCGAAGACTTTCGCGGTTTCGACGTCGCCCTGTTCGCGGCAGATTTTGGCGAAGTACATGTACTTGATGTGTGCCATGGACTCGCCGGCGAAGGCGGCTTCGATGTTCTTGACGGTGACGGACTCGGGTTTCATCTGCATCTCCTGTGTTGAAAAGTGGCGCGTTTCGCAACGCTTGGAGGGCATGATAGGGGTCCGCCGTCGATTAATCCAATTGATTATTACAAATTAATTGATAGTAATAAACTATTTATCAGGCGCGCCGGATGTTGTTCATAAATAATTGATTATAAACAATTATTTTTGTTTCACCGGGGTTGCGCCATTGAGGGCGCAAAGTCCCACGGCGATGCGGACGACTTCAAGCGCCGCGTTGCGCGGGAAGCTCGAGCGCGAGGCCAGCACCACCCGCCGGTCCGGCACCGGGCGCGAGAAGGGCACATAGGTCAGCAGGTCGGATGCGGCGCGGCGGACCGGAATTGCCGAGGCCGGCAGCACCGTGAGGCCCATGCCCGAAGCCACCATCAGGCGGATGGTTTCGAGCGAGGAACCCTCGACCGTTTTCTGCAGCGTGCCCTGGGTTGCACTGGAGCGGTTGAGTGCAGGACAGGCATTGAGCACCTGGTCGCGGAAGCAGTGGCCGGTGCCGAGCAGCAGCAGGCTTTCCCGCGCCAGTTCGTCGGGGGGGATCGACTTGCGTCCGGCCCAGGGGTGGGTTTTCGCCATGGCCACCACGAAGGGCTCGTCGTACAGCGGCGTGACGGTGATGCCCGGTTCGCTGAAGGGCAGGGCAAGGATCGCGGCATCGATGTCGCCGCGCTTCAGGCGCTCCGACAGCGTCGCGGTGTAGTTTTCTTCCAGCACCAGCGGCATTTTCGGCGCGCGCCGGCGCAGCACCGGGATCAGCTGCGGCAGCAGGTAGGGCGCGATGGTGAAAATCACGCCGAGCTTCAGCGGACCCTCCAGCGGATCGCCGCTGGTTTTCGCCAGTCCTTTGATTTTCTCGGCTTCTTCAAGCACGCGCTGGGCCTGCTCGACGACGCGGTTGCCGGCCGGCGTGGCGGTGATTTCGCCGGTGCCGCGCTCGAATAGCTGCACGCCGAGTTCTTCCTCGAGCTTTTTCACGGCCACCGAAAGCGTGGGCTGGCTGACGAAACAGGTCTCGGCGGCGCGGCCGAAATGGCGTTCGCGGGCAACGGCGACGATATAACGGAGTTCGGTGAGGGTCATGGCGGCGGAACTTTAGCGCAAAGCCCCAGTCTAGTTTGTGTGAGCAGCCTGCAGTATGCAGCCTGATTTTCAAATCCCCAGAAAATCAACGGCTTGTGCAGGGTGCGCGCGAACGCATGTAGGGACTTGATGGGCGCCGCTTCCCCCGGTGCCCATTTTTTTGTACTGCGTTGTAATGGTGCATGATGCGCAAGCCACTTCAGTTTGAGCCTGCAAGTCCCTGATTTTCCGGGATTGCATCTCCGGCGGGCGCAAACCGGTCGCATCAGCGCCCGTTTGGTGCCCCGAATTTCATTTGCCCGGAATTGCCCAGGCGTCCTCCTTGGATACGCCCGGCGGCGGCGTGAACAGGATCTGGGTTTCACCGAGCAGCCGGGCGGCGCCGCCCCAGGCGTCCGCAGCCTTGCGCTGGTCGGCTTTGGCGCGGGCGTCGACGGCTTCGGGATCGCAGACCACACGGAGTTTCTGTTCCAGCGCGGTGACCTTGTCGGGGAGGCTTGCGGCCAGGTCCCGCAATTCGTCCGGATCATGCGCCAGATCAAAGAGCTGTGCCGGCATGCCGACGTGGTAGATCAGTTTCATGTCGCCATCGCGCAGCACGAAGGCGCCGGCTCTCGAACCCTGGGCGTGATATTCGGCGAATGTGCTCCGCGGTTTTTCCTGTCCTCCGATCGCCGGCCACAGATCAATGCCGGGCAGGTCGGTGTCGGCATCAGTCAGCCGCCCTCCGGCTCCGGCCAGCAGCGTCGGGAAGAGGTCGACATGGGAGGCGTGCTGCTTGACCACGCGGCCCGCGGGCACGCCGGGTCCGGCCAGCAGCAGCGGCACGCGGATGGCGCCTTCGTAGAGGTTTTTCTTGCCGAACACACCCTGTGCCCCGAACAGCTCGCCGTGGTCGCTGGTGTAGGCGATGCGCGTGTTGCCGAGCAGGCCGAGTTCCTCGGCCGCTTTCAGCACTTCGCCGATCTGCTCGTCGAGGTGGGTGATCAGCCCGAAGTATCCGGCGGCGATGCGCCGCAGCGCGGCTTCGTCGGTCATCACGCGCATGCCGTCCATGTGGCGCAGGAACTCCACTGCCGGGTGTTCCGGGCGCTCGCCCGGCCTGAACCCCGGCGGCAGCGGCATGGCATCCGCAGGATAGAGATCCCACAGCCGCTGCGGCACCGTGAACGGCGGATGCGCGCTGATGTAGGACACGTACAGCACCCAGGGCTTGCCCTTGTTTTGTGCGTGCTGTTTCAGCCAGGCGATGGCCTTCGCGGTGATGTCGCGATCGTAGTCCTGGTAGTGCGTCGTGCCCACGCCGGAACGCTCGATGTAGAGTTTCCAGAAACTGCCGTCATCCTTGGCCGGCTCCGTGCCGTAGCCGCGCAGCAGGTTCTTGATCGCGCCCTTGCCTTCATGAAGGTGCATCGGCACGATTTCCTCGGTGAAGCCGTTGTCGTCCTCGCTGGAGCGGTAATGCAGCTTGCCGATCGCGGTGACGGTGTGGCCCTGTTCACGCAGCCGGTGGTGCCAGGTCGGCAGCCGGCCGTCATAGGTCAGCGCGTTGTCCCAGTAACCGGTCTGGTGCGGGTAACGCCCGGTGGCAAGGCTGGAACGCGAAGGACAGCACAGCGGACTCGTGCAATAGGCGTTCTCGAAACGCACGCCGCGGGAGGCAATGCGGTCCATCACCGGCGTCTGCACCACCGGGTGGCCCTGGCAACCCATCAGGTGGCCGTTGTGGTTGTCGGACTGGAACAGGATCAGGTTGGCGGGCAGGGTCATTGGATGCTCAATCAAGGCTGATGCCGACCTGCTTGCCGACGTTGGCGATGCGTGCGCGCTCGGATTTCATGAACGCGGAGAACTCGGCGGGCGACTCCGGCCGCGGCGTCGCGCCGTTCTTGTTCATCAGCGCCTTCGCTTCGGCGCTGTTCAGCGCGATCATCAGTTCCTTGTGCAGGCGCTGGGTGATCGCCGCGGGTGTCGCCTTTGCCACGGACACGCCCCACCACTGCACGATTTCGTATCCGGGCACGGCTTCCGCCATGGGCGGCAGTTCGGGCAGCAGCGGATCGCGCTGCGCGCCGGTGGTCGCCAGCACCCTGATGCGGCCGGCGCGGCCATGCGGCATCGCCACCAGCGGTGAGGTGATCAGGAAGTGGATCTGGCCGCCCATCATGTCGGACAGCGCCAGTGCGGCGCCCTTGTACGGCACATGCGTGGTCTTCACGCCGGCCAGCACGTTGAACATGGCGCCGGCGATGTGTGCCGGCGTGCCGTTCCCCGCCGAGCCGAAGTTGAGGAACCCCGGCTTGTCCCGGGCCAGTTTCACCAGGTCGGCGGCCGTGTTGACACCGAGACCGGCATTCACCGTGGCCACGTTGGCCACCGAGGCGATGCGCGAGAGGTGGGTGAAATCGCGGTCGACATCGTAGGGCAGCTTGCTTTTCAGCACCGGCAGCGAGGCAAAATTCGTTGCCGTTGCCAGCAGCAGCGTATAGCCGTCTGGGGTGGCGTTCTTGACGATTTCCACGCCGATGATGCCGCTGGCGCCGCCGCGGTTGTCAACGACCACCTGCTGGTTCAGCTGTGCCGACAGGCGCGTGCTGACGACCCGCGCCAGGATGTCCGGCGAGCCGCCGGCCGGACTGGGTACCAGAAAACGTATCGGTTTGCTCGGATAGGCCTGGGCGCCGGCCTGCGCGGCGGTGAAACAGAGCATTGCGGCAATGACGCCGTGACGCAGCAGCTGATGCATGATTCTCTCCTCCTCGTTCTGGTTTGTGCTCCCGGTTTTTTCCGTTTGTTTTTATGACTTTTTATGACTAATAGTATGACGCCTTGGCCCCGGGCGGCGGCGAATAGCGGAAGGTGCCGAGTTTCTTGATGGCCTCGACACCGCCGTGCTGCTCGATCCGCGCCTTCTGGTCGGCCATCGCGAGGCGGTGCGCGGCATCGGGATCCACCACCCTGCGCAGCACCTGCTCGCATTCCGCGACGACGGACCTGAACGCCGGATCACGGCCGAGGTCGCGCAGTTCGAGCGGGTCGTTCTTCAGGTCGAAGAGCATGGGCGGCACTGTCGCGTAATGGATGTACTTCCACTGGCCGTGGCGGATCATGAAGGCGCCGCACATCGAGCCGGCGGCGTGGTACTCGGAGAGGATGGTGCGTGCCGGCACCAGGCCCTGCGCGATGTCGATCAGCGAATTTCCGGGGAGCCTGGCGTCGTCGGGATGCGGCTTGGCGCCGAGCGCATGGATGAAGGTCGGGAAGCCGTCGGCCAGCGTCACCGGGGTGTCGCAGACGCTGCCGGCCGGAATGCCGGGCCCCGCGATCATCATCGGGATGCCGGCGGATTCCTCGTACATCGTCGATTTGCCCCACAGGCCGCGGGCGCCCAGGTTGTCGCCGTGGTCGGAGGTGTAGACGACGCGGGTGTTGTTCATCAGGCCGGTCTCCTCCAGCGCGCGCAGGATCCTGCCGACGTTGTCGTCCATGAACGAGGTCAGGCCGAAGTAGGCGGTGATCGCGCGGCGCACCATCGCGAGGTCGAGAAAGCCGTCGTCGTAACACTGGCTGGCGCGGAAAGCGTCGAGGAAGGGGTGCTGCGGCCGCAGCGATTTTTCATAGAGGTTCGGCAGCGGCACCGCGTCTTCCGGGTAGAGGTCATAGAACTGCGGCGGCGCAATCAGCGGGAAATGCGGCGACACAAAACCCACGTACAGGGCCCAGGGTTTGGCCTTCAGCGCGGGCGCCTTGTGTTTGAGCCACTTCACGGTTTCCTCGGCGATGCTGCGGTCGTACTTGGTGTATTCGGATTCGCCGCGGCCGGCCTCGGGTCCGAGCTTCATCGCGCCGACGCGGCGCGGCAGTTCCTCGCGGATCATGCCCAGCAGGTCGCCGACGCCGTTGACGATGTGCAGCGGCAGGATCTCCTCGTCGAAGCCGTTCCTTTTCGCGTCGGAATCCAGGTAATGCAGCTTGCCGATCGAGGCGACGTGATGGCCCTGTTCCATCAGGCGGTGTCCCCACGACGGAATCTTGCCGTCGTAGGCGATGGCGTTGTCCCAGTAGCGGATCTTGTGCACGTACTGGCCGGTGGCGAAGGCGGCGCGCGCCGGCACGCAGATCGGGCAGTTGGTGTAGGCCGAGGTGAAGTCCGTGCCGCGCGCGGCCAGCGCGTCGAGGTTCGGCGTCTTGATCATCGGATGGCCGTGGCAGCCGAGCACGCGCTTGTTGTGCTCGTCGGACATGATGAATATCAGGTTGGTGGCTTCGCTCATGGTGCTCCGTTCTCCTCGCTCGGGTTGTTCATGCCTGTTATTTGTATTTTTTGGTGACCAGTTCGGCGACGCTGCGGCCGGCATCAATGTCAGCCTTGCGTTTCGTGTCGCCGGCGTCGATTTTGCGCGCTGTCTCCAGCACCTGAGCCGCCTTTTCATGCGGAATGAAGGCGACGCCGGCCTCGTCGGCGCAGACGATGTCGCCGGGTTTCACCTGGATGCCGCAGATCTGCACAGTGCCGTTGACTTCCACCGTCTGCATCCGCCACTTGCCGGTGATCGGGGTGAAACCCTTGCACCACACCGGCCAGTCCATGCTGCGGTACTGGTCGGGGTCGCGCACCGTGGCGTCGACGATGGCGCCGATGAAGCCCTGGCGCTTGGCGATGGTCGCCGACTGGCCGCCCATGTTGGAGCAGCCCATCACGCCCTCGATCACCAGCACGTCGCCGGGTTCCGCGAGATTGTGCGCCTCGGTTTCGCCCTGGCCGCTGGTTTTGTCGGTGGCGGCCTTGTGGATCTGCGTGGCATGGGCGACGTTGCGCACCGTCAGCGCCGGGCCGACGATGCGGCGGCCGAGGGTCACCGGCGGCAGCACATAGGCCGGCACCACGGCAACGAGGCCCAGTTCGTCGCAGGCATCGGACAGCGTGCCGGTCAGATCGACCAGCTGCTGGAAGCCTTCAAGGATGTCGGGCGCAACACGCGGCAGTTCCAGCAGGCGGATGGCTTCGCGCGGCAGTTTGCCGAGGGTGGTTTTGGGCATCGTGTTCTCCTCCGGGTCTGTGGAGGAGTTTACTGCGCCGGGCAGCGTCCGACGCCCACCCTGCGACAATGTGGACCGGAGTGCCGGCACTGCGTCAGTTGTTTTTCAGCACACGCAGCGCCGCTGCGGTCCGGGTGGCGACGCCGAGGCGGCGGAAGATGTTCTCGACGCGGGTTTTGACGGTCGACAGGCTGATGCCCAGCATGGCCGCGATTTCGTCATTGGTCCTGCCGGCGGTGATCTCGTGCAGGACCTGGGCTTCGCGCCGGCTGAGTCCGAAGCGGGTCATCAGCGCGAAGGCCGTGGCTTCACCATCCACGCGGCCGGATTCTCCCGAAGGGGCTGATTCGGATTTCAGCCGTGCCAGTTCGGAACGGGCCGCCGCGTTGCGGTAGGCCTGGATGAAATGCGGACGCAGCCCGGTCAACAATGCACGCTCGTTTTCGCTGAAATCGCGGTGCCTGCGGCTGACCGCAAAAAAGATCAACTGGTCGCCGATGCGCTGGCCGATGGTGAGCTGGAAACGCACATCGGCGAGCGGCCTGTAGAAATCGGCATAGAGGCCGGAACTGCGCCAGCGGCGCTGGCTGACAAAATCGCTGGTCTTCAGCGCGGTGGTGACGCTGCCGTTGGCCTTGAGGATGTGCTGCACAGACGGGTGCTGCTCGACGTGATCGAAAAACGCCGGGCGCAGCACCGGAAAATCCGGAATGTCATCGCTCAGCGCGCTCAGGGAATCGCCGCTGGCGAGATTGATCTCGTTGTGGCAGGTCAGTTCGCCGCCGAATTCCTCGCGGACCATGCTCAGCGCGCGCTGGCGGAAATCCTCCAGGTTCTCCGCCGAATACAGTTCGAGCAGGATCCCGGACAACGGGTGCTGCAATTCGGATGCCGAAGCCGGGTGATTCATCGTTGCCTGCTCCCGATGTCAGGATTCTTCATGCGTGCATCTGTAGCGTGCGTCTGTAGTCTGTACTTTCTTGCCAGCCTGCAGCGCCCGACCGCGAAATCCGACTTTCGGCCGATGGGCAAAGTATAAGCGCGTGTACATGATTCAAATCAAGGCTTTAAAAATCCTTTGCGCAAAAATGGCTGTCTCGATATCGATATCACTATGCATGTCTGGATGGCAGTGGTTGATGGCAAGTGAATAAAAATATCAAAATAAATCAATAACTTGTGATCATGGATGCTGTGGTGGATCGAAACCCGGGGATTTGTTTCACCGGCTTGGGCAGACTGCCACGGCCGTCTTCGCGTCTTTCCGGAGTTGCGACCCTGAGGCCACTTCCCCGGTTGCGCCCTCTGGCCATTGCCGTGATGCTGGCCTGCACCGGCGCTTCGATGGCCAACCCCACCGCACCGCAGGTTGCCGCCGGCGCCGCCAGCTTTCAGACCTCGGGCAACACGCTGACCGTCACCAATGCGCCCGGCACCATCATCAACTGGCAGTCGTTCTCGATCGGCGCCGGTGAGCTGACCCGTTTCCAGCAGCAGTCGGCGCTCAGCGCAGTACTGAACCGTGTCACGGGCAGCGATCCGTCCAGCATCCTCGGCGCGCTCACCTCCAACGGCCGGGTGTTCCTGGTCAATCCGCACGGCATCGTGTTCGGGCAGGGTGCGGTGATCAACACCGCCGGCTTCATCGCCTCCACGCTCAACATCAGCGACGCGGATTTCCTTGCCGGGCGCCTCAGGTTCGAGGGCGGCGGCCATGGCGCGCTTAAGAATGCCGGCACGATCCAGGCGGGCGGCGACATTTTCCTGGTTGGCCCCCAGATCGAGAACAGCGGCCTCATCCGCAGCGACAACGGCAGCGTGATGCTGGCCGCCGGCCAGTCGCTGACCATCAGCAGTCCCGATGCCCACGGCGTGCAGTTTGCGCTGCAGG
>JAEYXO010000208.1 GCA_023431245.1 Pseudomonadota bacterium
CCCGATGGCATGGCGGACGAAGGAATTGTCCGGCTGCAGGTCGAGGATGTAGTACTTGTTGATGCAGGGCGGGATCATCACCAGCGGCCGCGCATGGACCTCGGCGGTCTGCGGCGCGTACTGGATCAGCTGCATGAATTCGTTCTCGAACACCACGGCGCCCGGCGTGATGGCCAGGTTGCGGCCGACCTCGAAAGCCGACTCGTCGGTCATCGACACCAGGCCGCGGTCGATGTCCGCCGCGAGGTTCTTCAGCCCGCGGCTGATGCTCTCGCCCTCGGTCGCGGCGGCCAGCTTGATGGCTTCCGGATTGGTCCAGGGGAAATTGGCCGGCGACATCGAGTCGATCATCTGCCGGGTGTAGAAGTCGAGCTTGCGGCCCGGGTGTTCGTCGAGTTTCGAGCGGGCCGCGGCCGCCAGTTCCTCCAACCAGCGCGCCGACAGCAGGTAGGAGTGGGCAAGGTAGCTGTAATAGGGCTCCTGCCATTCCGGCGCACGGAAGCGGCGGTCGGCGGGCGGCGGGGGCGGCGACTGTCCTTCCTGCGGGTTCATGCAGGACTGCCACAGCTCGAGGTGTTCGCGGTAATAGCGGTTGTTCAGGTCGAGCCAGCGTTCACCGTCGGCGGCGAAGCCGGCGGAGAGCTGTTTCAGCATTTCGGCGAAATCGGGAAGCGCCGCGCCGCCCAGTTTCCCGGCCGCATCGCCGAGCAGCATCCGGTTCAGTTCGGCAAAGGCGGCGGCGGGGTCGTTGCGGTTGTCGGTCATGGTCGATCGGCAGCTTGCAGCGGAAAGATGACGCGCTGATGGCAGCGGTGTTGCCGCCAACGATAACACAGGGTGTTGAAGCGCGATCCGCTCAGTGGCCGTGGGCCCAGCTGCTGACCAGCCAGATGGTGGCGATGCCGAGGCCGATCAGCAGCACCTGCTGCGCGGTCGCCGCCAGTTCGGGGCGGCGGTGCAGGCCGGGGATCAGGTCGGCCACGGCGACATACAGCATGCTGGCCGCGGCCAGCGCCAGCAGCGGGGTGACCAGCGCCTGGGCGAACTGCAGCGTGAAGTAGGCGAGCACGCCGCCGATGACCATTGCCGCGCTGGCCAGCATGTTCAGCAGCATGGCCCGCCCCTTGCTGTAGCCGGAATGCAGCAGGATCAGGAAATCGCCGACTTCCTGCGGCACTTCGTGGGCAATGATGGCGATGGCGGTGACGATGCCGAGCTGGGTGTCGGCCATGAAGGCGGCGGCGATCAGCACGCCGTCGACGAAATTGTGGAAGGTGTCGCCGACGAGGATCATCAGGCCGCTGCGGCCGTGGTCGTGTTCGTGGCCGTGGGCCTGCTGCGGCGGCGCATGGGGGTCGTGTGCCTCGCATTCCTCGAAATGGCAGTGGCGCCACAGCACCAGTTTTTCGAGCACGAAGAAACCGAGGATGCCGAAGAGCACGGTGGCCGCCGTCGCCTCGACGCTGTCGCTCTGGTTGATGGCATGGGGCAGCACTTCGATGAAGGCCGCGCCCAGCAGTGCGCCGACGGCGTAGCTGACCAGCATCGGAATCTGCGAGGCCTTGGCCCGGATCGCGAACAGGCCGGCCGCGGCGGCGGACAGTATGCCGCCCGCGAGGGTGGTCACGATGATCCAGGCGAGGGTGTTCAAGGCGGGTTTCCGGAAAGGGGCGGATTATAGCCTAGCGATGGGTGCCGAATGATGAGTGATGGTCGCAACCGGCAGCGCGGCGGTTCACGGATTATTCATCGCTCCGCACCGCTTTCCAGATCACTGCAGCCATGCGGCCGGTGATGCGGTCGCGGCGGTAGGAATAGAAGCGCTGCGGATCGGAATGTGTGCACCAGCCGCCGCCGAACACCCGGGTGACGCCGCTGCGCTGCAGTGCCCTGCGGGCGAGGTCCGGCAGGTCGCAGAGCCATTTGCCCTCGCGCAGCGGCCGGAAGGCGGCGCGGTTGTCCGGATGGATGGCGCAGAAGGCCTGCAGCACGTCGTCGCCGACTTCGAAGGCCGAGGGGCCGATGCCGGGGCCGATCCAGGCGAGCAGCTTACCGGGCGCCACGCCCATGCGTGCCACGGTATGGGCCAGCACGCCGCCGGCAAGGCCGCGCCAGCCGGCATGCGCTGCGGCAACACAGCTGCCGGCATCATCGGTGAACAGTACCGGCAGGCAGTCGGCCACCTGGATCGCGCAGACGGTGCCCGGCTGACGCGCGACGCTGGCATCGGCCTGCGGCACATCGTCGAGGGTATCGGCATCGATCACGGTGCTGCCGTGCACCTGGGCCAGCCATTTTGGCGGCTGCGGCAGGCAGCGTTCCAGACGTGCGCGGTTTTCCGCGACCGCGGCCGGGTCGTCCTCGCAGCGCAGGCCGAGGTTGAGGCCGGCCCAGGGCCCCCGGCTGACGCCACCGGCGCGGGTGGTCATGCAGGCGCGCACATGTGCCGGCGCCGGCCAGTCGGGAATGATCCAGTCCGGATGCGGTGACGGGTTCATGCGTCGCGCAGCGCCGCGATCAGCTGCCGCATGTCCGCGGGCAGCGGTGCCTGCCACTGCAGGGTCTTGCCCGTCTGCGGATGGGTCAGCGCCAATCTTTCCGCGTGTAAGGCCTGGCGCGGGAAACGCGGCAGGGTTTGCGTGCGCGGGCCGTAGACCGGATCACCCCAGATCGGATGCCCGAGTTTCTGCAGGTGCACCCGGATCTGGTGGGTGCGGCCGGTTTCGAGGCGGCAGGCGAGTACGGTCGCGCGCGGCAGTTTCTCGGTCACGGTGTAATGCGTCACCGCGGGTTTGCCGGAAGGTACGACCGCCATGCGGATGCGGCTGCGCGGATCGCGGCCGATGGCGCCTTCCATCGTGCCGCCGCGGCTGACCTTGCCGTGGACGACCGCGCAGTATTCGCGGCTGACACTGCGCGCCTGCAGCTGGCGCACGAGATCGGTCTGTGCGGTCAGCGTTTTTGCAATCACCAGCAGTCCGCTGGTGTCCTTGTCGAGGCGGTGCACGATGCCGGCGCGCGGAATGGCTGCGAGCTGCGGAGCATGGGCGAGCAGGGCGTTGAGCAGCGTGCCCTGCCAGTTGCCGCTGCCCGGATGCACGACCAGCCCCGCCGGCTTGTTGATGACGATCAGGGTGTCGTCCTCGTACACGATGTCGAGCGGGATGGTTTCCGGGCGGAAGGCGGTTTCCTCGGGCGACAGCGCAGGCTGCACGCTGATCCGTTCGCCGCCATGCAGCTTGTCGCGCGGCGCCGGTGTCCGGCCGTCGACGCTGACCCGGCCTTCCCTGACCCAGGTGCTGAGGCGCGCCCTCGAGTACTGGGGCAGCAGTTGCGCCAGCGCCTGGTCGAGCCGCAGGCCGGCACAGGACTCCGGCAC
>JAEYXO010000221.1 GCA_023431245.1 Pseudomonadota bacterium
CCGCGCCTGCGGTTTGCCCCCGGTCTGCTGGATTTCCGCCGCGTGGTCGCGGACTGCGCGCTCTGTGTCTGCCACGGCAACGTCGGCACCACGCTGGGCATGCTGCAGGGCGGGCGGCCGGTGCTGATCCTGCCCAAACACCTGGAGCATTACCTGCTGGGCCGCGCACTGGAGCGCATCGGGACCGGGCGTGTCGTCAATCCCGATGACGCGGCGCCGGACATCGCCGGCGCGCTGGCGATGATGCTCGGTGATCCGGCATACGGCAGCAGCGCCCTTGCATTCGCCGCGCGTCATGGCGCGCAGTCTGTTGGTACAATGACCGACCGGGCCATTGCCCGCATCGAAGCCTCAGTCGCACAGGGAGCAGGGTCCGCCACATGATCGGCCGCGTATCGGGACGTTTGCTGGCCAAGCAGCCGCCGCAAATCACGGTGGACGTGCAGGGCATCGGTTACGAGATCGACGTGCCGATGAGCACCCTCTACCAGCTGCCGGCCACCGGCGCCGAGGTCATCCTCTACACCCAGCTTGTTGTGCGCGAGGACGCGCACCTGCTCTACGGCTTCGCGACCGAGGCCGAACGCGCGCTGTTCCGCCAGCTGATCCGGATCTCCGGCATCGGTGCGCGCACGGCACTGTCGGTGCTGTCCGGGCTGTCGGTGGCGGAACTGCAGGAAGCGGTGCGCGCCCAGGATGCCGGGCGGATGACCAAGATACCGGGCATCGGCAAGAAAACCGCGGAACGCCTGCTGCTCGAACTGCGTGACCGCCTGCCGAAGGCGGGCGTGCAGGCTGCGGCCGGTGGCACGGCCACGGGCGGCGGCGACATTGCCAATGCATTGAGTGCGCTCGGCTACAACGACAAGGAGGTGACCTGGGCGCTGGGCCAGCTGTCTGCGGGCGTGTCGGTCACCGAGGGCATCCGCCAGGCGCTGAAACTGCTGTCGAAATCGTGAACGGACACGCATGATCGAAACCGACCGCCTGATTGCCGCCGCCCCCGCCTCCGCGCAGGAAGAGGTGTTCGAGCGCGCGCTGCGGCCGAAGGCGCTTGATGAATACGTCGGCCAGGAGAAGATCCGCGGCCAGCTGTCGATCTTCATCGAGGCCGCGCGCAAGCGGAAGGAAGCGCTGGACCATGTGCTGCTGTTCGGGCCGCCGGGGCTGGGCAAGACCACGCTTGCCCACATCATCGCCCGCGAGATGGGCGTCAACCTGCGCCACACCTCGGGGCCGGTGCTGGAGCGCGCCGGAGACCTCGCGGCGATGCTGACCAACCTCGAGCCCAACGACGTGCTGTTCATCGACGAGATCCACCGCCTGTCGCCGGTGGTCGAGGAGATCCTTTATCCCGCGCTGGAGGATTTCCAGATCGACATCATGATCGGCGAGGGGCCGGCGGCGCGTTCGGTGAAGCTCGACCTGCCGCCGTTCACGCTGGGCGGCGCCACCACCCGCGCCGGCATGCTGACAAATCCGCTGCGCGACCGCTTCGGCATCGTCGCCCGCCTCGAGTTCTACACGGCCGACGAGCTGACCCGGATCGTCGAGCGCTCGGCACGGCTGCTCGAGGTCGGCATCGATGCCGAAGGTGCCCGTGAAGTGGCCGGCCGCTCGCGCGGCACGCCGCGGATTTCTAACCGCCTGCTGCGCCGGGTGCGCGACTTTGCCGAGGTGAGGGCGGAGGGGCGGGTCACGCGCAAAGTGGCGGATGCCGCGCTGAAAATGCTCGATGTCGATCCGGTCGGGCTCGACGTGATGGACCGCAAGCTGCTGCAGGCGGTAATCGACAAGTTCGGCGGCGGCCCGGTCGGCGTCGACAACCTCGCTGCGGCCATCGGCGAGGAGCGCGACACCATCGAGGACGTACTCGAACCCTATCTGATCCAGCAGGGTTACCTGCAGCGCACGCCGCGCGGGCGCGTGGCCACGGCTGCGGCTTACCGTCATTTCGGGCTGGCGGCGCCGCGCGCCGACGGTGTGCGTGACCTGTGGGATGCCGGAACATCAGGGCAATGAGTATTTGTATTTAAGTATTTGTTTTAATTGAACAATTTAAAAAAACGGCTGCAGGCAAAACAAATATCTGCCGCGTCGCAGGCGGCCGCTGCGCCGCTGCCTTCACCGCATTCCATGTCCAGCAAACCCTTTTCCTGGCCGGTCCGCGTTTATTACGAGGACACCGATGCCGGCGGCGTCGTGTACTACGCGAACTACCTGGCCTACATGGAACGTGCGCGCACCGAATGGCTGAGGGCCTCGGGATTCGAGCAGCCGCAGATGGCCGCCGAGTACGGCGTGCTGTTCGTCGTGCGCGCGGCCAGCATCGATTACCTCAAACCGTCGCGGTTCAACGACAGCTTGCAGGTCACGGTGGAAGTCGTTAACGTCGGCGGCAGCCGCATCCGGTTCCTGCAGCGGGTGCTGCGCGGTGACGAGGACATCGCGCGGGCCACGGTCGACGTGGTGTGCGTCGACACCGGCAGTTTCCGCCCGGTCCGGCTGCCGCCAGCGATGCGTAAAACAATAGGAAAAACAGGAAGCGAAAATTGAACGCGACTCTGACCCATGACATGTCGGTGCTCAGCCTGATCAGCGGCGCGAGCATCCCGGTGCAGCTGGTGATGGCGATCCTGCTGCTGGCCTCGCTGTTTTCCTGGTACTACATATTTCTCAAGGTGCTCACGCTGCGGCGCGCGGAGAAGCAGACCGCGGAGTTCGAGCGCCAGTTCTGGAGCGGCGCCGACCTGAACGGCCTGTTCCAGCACGCCGTCAATGCGCGCGATTCCGCCGGCAGCCTCGAGCGCATCTTCGAAGCGGGTTTCCGCGAATTCACCAAGCACCGCCGCGAGCCCGGCACCGATGTCGGTGCGCTGATGGACAGCACGCGACGCGCGATGCGCGCCACCTACCAGCGCGAAATGGACAAGCTCGAATCCTCGCTGTCCTTCCTCGCCTCGGTCGGCTCGGTCAGCCCCTATGTCGGCCTGCTCGGCACGGTGTGGGGCATCATGAATTCCTTCCGCGGGCTGGCCAACGTCGGGCAGGCGACGCTGAGCCATGTCGCGCCGGGCATCGCCGAGGCGCTGATCGCCACCGCGATCGGTCTTTTTGCCGCGATTCCCGCGGTGGTCGCCTACAACCGCTTCGCCGGCGACGTGAACCGGCTGGCGATCCGCTTCGATTCCTTCACCGAAGAATTCTCCAACATCCTGCAGCGGCAGGTGCACTGACGCATGCTGATCGAGAAACGCAGCGGCCGCCGGCTGATGAACCAGATCAACGTCGTGCCCTACATCGACGTGATGCTGGTGCTGCTGGTGATTTTCATGGTCACCGCGCCGATGATGAACCCGAGCAAGGTTGACCTGCCGTCGGTGGGCAAGACTTCCGAGGTCAAGACGCCGCCGCTGCAGATCGTGGTCGACAGGAAGGGGGATCTGACCTTCCGCGATGCCGACGGCAAAACGGAGCGCCGGGTGAAGCGCGACGAGATCATCCCCCTCATCCGGGAGCGGCAGGCCCGCAATCCCGAGCAGGCGGTGGTGATCGCTGCGGACCGGGAAGTGCTGTACGAGCGGGTGGTCGAGGTGATGGACATGCTGCAGCGGAACAACGTGCAGCGCGTGGGATTGCTGGTGCGCCCCGGAAGCTAGATGGCCGCTGCAGCGATCCATTCCCGCGACGAGGCCCTGGCCGGCGGACTGGCCTTCGCGATCCACGTGCTGTTCCTGGTGCTGCTGGTGTTCGGCGTCAGCTGGCAGCACAAGCAGGCGGACACCGCGGTGATCGTCGATCTCTGGCGTGACCTGCCTGCGGTGGTGCCGCCCCGGATCGAGCTGCCGCCACCGCCGCCGGAAGTGAAGCCGGAGCCGCCGAAGCCCCTGCCGAAGGTGGAGGCCAAGCCGCCGCCCAAGCCGGAACCCGCGCCCGCGCCGAAACCGGATATCGCGCTGAAGGAGAAACAGGACAAGGAACGCCGGCTGAAGGAACAGCAGGCGATCGAGGAGAAAAAGAAACTCGCCGCGGAAAAGGCGCGCGAAGCCGAACTGGAGAAAAAGAAGCGCGCCGAGGCGGAAGCCCTGAAACAGAAACAGGCGGCGGAAGCCGAAGCCAAACGTGTCGCCGCCGAGCAACAGAAGGCCCGCGATGCGCTGGCGGCGCAGCAGGCCGCGGCACAGGCAAAAGTCGTCGACGAGTACAAGCGGCAGATCAGCGCGAAAATCCGCCGTTTCATCGTGCTGCCCCCGAATGTGAGCGATGCTGCACAGGTGGAGTTCGAAATCACCGTGTTGCCGGGCGGCGAAGTGCTGGGTGCGAAACTGAAGCGTTCGGCCAACAGTGTCCCGGCCTACGATGCCGCGGTGGAGCGGGCGATCCTGCGCGCGCAGCCGCTGCCGCTGCCGCCGGATCCGGCGCTGATGCGCCAGTTCCGGGAACTTAACCTGGTATTCCGCCCCAAAGATTGAACATGCCCATGTCACAAAAGAAGGCCAACATGCCGTTTTCCATGGTTCCGGTGATTTCCCTGCTGCGCATAGTCGTGCTCGGCCTGCTGCTGGCGGCGGGTGCCTCCCGTGCCGCCCTGACCATCGAGATCACCGGGGCCGGCGCCAGCCAGATTCCGGTGGCCATCGTGCCTTTCCGCGCCGAGGAGGGGCTGGCTCAGCGCCTGACGCCGGTGATCGAGGCCGACCTGGCGCGCAGCGGCCTGTTCCGCACCGTCGATCCCGGCGGCATGAACCCGGTGCCGCACGAGCCGGAGCAGGTGAATTACGCGCAGTGGCGCGCCCGCGGCGCGGATGCCGTGGTCATCGGTTCGGTGGCGAAGGCGGCGGACGGCCGCTACGACATCCGCTTCCGGGTGATGGATGTCGCGAAGCAGGCGCAGATCGCGGGCTTCGTCTATTTCGCCTCGGAAAACCAGCTGCGGCTGACGGCGCACAAGATTGCCGATGTCATTTACGAAAAACTCACCGGCGAGCCCGGTGTCTTCGCCACCCGCATCACCTATGTCGTCAAGCGCGGCGCGCGTTATGAATTGCATGTCGCCGATGCCGACGGTTTCGGCGCGCAGAGCGTATTGAGCTCCAATGAGCCGATCATCTCGCCGGCGTGGTCGCCGGACGGCACGCGGCTGGCCTACGTCTCCTTCGAACAGAAGAAGCCGGTGGTCTACGTGCAGTCGCTGCTCTCCGGCAGCCGCCAGGCGGTCGCGGCCTTCCGCGGCAGCAACAGCGCGCCGGCGTGGTCGCCCGACGGCAGAAGGCTGGCGGTGACGCTGACCCGCGACGGCAACTCTCAGATCTACCTGATCAACGCCGACGGCACCGGCGTGCCGCAGCGCCTGACCCAGAGCTCGGCGATCGACACCGAGGCGAATTTTTCGCCCGACGGCCAGTCGATCCTGTTCACCTCCGACCGCGGCGGCGGCCCGCAGATCTACCGCATGCCTGTCGCCGGCGGCCCGGCGCAGCGGGTGACCTTCGACGGCAGCTACAACGTGTCGCCGCGGCACAGCCCCGACGGCAGGAGCTTCACTTTCATCCAGCGCAACGGCGGCCGTTTCAGTGTCGCGGTGCAGGACTTCGCGAGCCGCCAGGTGCAGGTCCTGACCGACGGCGGCGTTGACGAATCGCCGAGTTTTGCACCGAACAGCCGGATGATCCTCTATGCGAGCCGCGCGGGGGGGCGTGGTATATTGGCCGCCGTTTCCAGCGATGGTCGCGTCAAGCAGCGTTTCAGCGCGGATGCCAGTGACGTGCGTGAACCTGCATGGAGTCCCGTGGTCAACAAGTAATCAACCACCCTCAGCGAAACCACATACCCGACAAGGAGCTGATCCATGAAACGATATCTTGCTGCAATGTCCATTGCCCTGCTGGCTGCCTGCAGCAGCACACCCACCAGCGAGCAGGAGGGCGCGGCCGTCGAAGACCGCAGCGGTGCGACCGCGTCGGCGCCGGCGTCCAAGCCGCAGACCCAGACCGGACCGGTGTCGAAGCCGCTCACCGACAAACCGCTGAGCGGCAATCCGCTGAAGGATCCGGCCAACATCCTGTCCAAGCGCAGCGTTTATTTCGAACTCGACAGCAATGTCGTCCGCGATGAATTCAAGCCGATGGTGTCGGCGCATGCCCGCTACCTGCAGCAGAACCGCGGCCAGAAGGTCACCATCCAGGGCAATACCGACGAGCGCGGCAGCCGCGAATACAACCTCGCGCTGGGCCAGCGCCGGGCCGATGCCGTCAAGCAGATGATGACCCTGCTCGGCGCGCAGTCCGAACAGATCGAGACCGTCAGCTTCGGCGAGGAAAAGCCGAAAGCCGCGGGCAGCGACGAGCAGAGCTGGTCCGAGAACCGCCGCGCCGACATCGTTTATCCCACTGACTGAGCGATGAAGCGGCTTTTCCGCATCGCGTGCTGCGCCGGCGTGCTCGGTGCCGCACTCTCCGCTTTGCCGGCGGCGGCCTTTTTCGGCGGTGACGACGTTGCCCGCAAGCAGCTTGCCGAGCAGCAGAAACGTGTCGATGAACTGCGCCAGCAGGCCGATGCGATGGCGGCGCGGCTGGCCAAGGTCGAGGAGGATGCCAAATCCCAGCCGGTGCTGGCGCTGGTTTCTGAGATCGAGAAGCTGCGCGAGGAAATCCGCAACCTCCGCGGCCAGGTCGAGGTGCTCGGCAACAGCATCGAGGGCGTGTCCAAGCGCCAGCGTGACATGTATGTCGACCTTGACCTGCGCCTGCGCCGCTTCGAGCAGCCGGGTGTGTCCGCGGCGCCGGCTCCGGCCGCGGCTGCGGGCGAGGCGGCAAAAACCGCCGGCGCAGCGCCGGTGGGCGTCGAGGAAAACGAGGCCTACGAGCGCGCCCAGGGGCAGCGCCGCGCCGGCAATTACCAGGGCGCCATTGCCGCATTCCAGGCTTTCATCGCGAAGCATCCGAAAAGCACGCTGGCGCCGCGTGCCCAGTACTGGATCGGCGATTCCTATTTCAACCTGCGCGACTTCCGCAACGCGGTTGCCAGCCAGCAGAAACTGGTGGCGGCCTATCCCGACAGCAGCTCGGTGCCCGATGCACTGCTCAACATGGCGAGTGCGCAGCTTGAATCCGGCGATGCCGGCGCCGCGCGCAAGACCATGGAAGGACTGATTGCGCGTTACCCGTCCTCCGAGGCCGCGGAAAAGGCCAAACGGCGCATCCCCAACCTGCGCTGACCCGAACCGGATCATGACCACCACCGTTGCCGACCGCTCCGCGGAATCCGCAGAAG
>JAEYXO010000231.1 GCA_023431245.1 Pseudomonadota bacterium
GTTGACCAGTCGAGTTTCGCGCAGCAGGCGCAGCAGTAATTTGAAGTCCCCGCGCCGAATCTGCGCGGGGCAGAAACTTTGGGCCGCCGGCAGTGTATCGCCGGCGGGTTGTCAAAGACCGTAGGCACCGAGAGGTTTAATTTTTGGAAGAAG
The DNA here is from genome assembly GCA_023431245.1 of Pseudomonadota bacterium. Classification (GTDB taxonomy): domain Bacteria; phylum Pseudomonadota; class Gammaproteobacteria; order Burkholderiales; family SG8-41. The sequence continues at coordinate 154 of JAEYXO010000231.1, forward strand.
GCCGCAGGCAGACAGCCGGCGGCCGGACGCTGAAGTCCTACGCAGACGGTGTGCCCGAAACAGGTCAAACATGTTCATGTCTGGCTCCTGGATCAGTCGCCGTGCAGTACGGCGGGCGTGCAACAGGGAAGTGCCCCGGAAGGCCGAATGGCCGTCCGGGTTTTTCCCGTCAGGCGCTCGCCGGCCATCGTTTAACGTTTAACGGAGAACGACCTTGAGTCTCAATCTGGAGCAGAAGCAAGCGGTGGTGGCTGAAGTGAGCGCGCAGGTTGCGCAAGCCCAGGCCATCGTACTCGCCGAGTACCGCAGCCTGCCCGTGGAAGCCATGACCGAATTGCGCAAGAAGGCGCGCGAATCGGGCGTTTACTTCCGCGTTCTGAAGAATACCCTGGCGCGCCGCGCCGTTGCCGATACGCCGTTCAAGGCGCTGGCTGACCAGATGATCGGTCCGCTGGCCTACGGCATTTCGAGCGACCCGGTGGCTGCCGCCAAGGTGCTGCACGAGTTTTCGAAGGGTAATGAGCGTCTCGTGATCAAGGGCGGCGCAATGCCGAACGTCGTGATGGGTGCCAGTGAAGTTGCGGCGCTCGCCAAGATGCCCAGCCGTCAGGAGCTGCTCGCAACCCTGCTCGGAACCATGCAGGCCCCCGTGGCGACCTTTGTGCGGACCCTCAACGAGGTTCCGTCCAAGTTCGTGCGTGCGCTTGCCGCCGTGCGGGATCAGAAGGAAAAGCAGGCGGCGTGAGGTCATCGCCCTCAGGGCGTGACGCCGCATATATAAGTATTTGTTTTTATTAAATTTTTAGCATTCAGGAGAACGACATGGCTGTTGCCAAAGCAGAAATCCTCGACGCGATTGCCGGTATGACCGTGCTCGAGCTGTCCCAGCTGATCAAAGAGATGGAAGAGAAGTTTGGCGTGTCGGCCGCTGCCGCCGCTGTCGCCGTGGCCGCTCCGGCCGCCGGTGGTGGCGCTGCTGCTGCCGAGGAAAAGACCGAATTCACCGTCAATCTGACGAACGCCGGTGCCAACAAGGTCAACGTCATCAAGGTGGTGCGTGCAGTGACCGGCCTGGGCCTCAAGGAAGCCAAGGATCTGGTTGACGGTGCGCCGAAACCCGTCAAGGAAGGTGTGTCGAAGGCCGACGCCGAGGCGATCGCCAAGCAGATCACCGAAGCCGGCGGCACCGCCGAGATCAAGTAATTGCAGTGCCCCGCGCAGGGCGGCGGAGCAACGCCGCCCTGCGCCTTTTGACTGATTTGCTGAAGGTCGAAAGTGGCAGGTCATACCGCACAACACGCGACTGTGACCTGCAACGTTTGACTTTCTGACTCTGCTCCGGAGTGGACATGGCCTATTCATTCACCGAAAAGAAACGCATTCGCAAGAGTTTCGCCAAGCGCGAGAGCGTGCTGCAGGTGCCGTACCTGCTGACGACCCAGCTCGAATCGTTCGCGGCTTTCCTGCAGGAATTCACGCCGCCCAACGCGCGCAAGAATGAAGGCCTGCAGGCGGCGTTCACCAGCATTTTCCCGATCGAGAGCCATTCCAAGAATGCGCGGCTGGAGTTTGTCAGCTACGCGCTGGGTGTGCCGCCTTTCGACGTCAAGGAGTGCCAGCAGCGCGGGCTGACCGTCGCTGCGCCGTTGCGGGCGAAGGTGCGGCTGACGATCATGGACAAGGAAGCGTCCAAGCCGACGGTCAAGGAAGTGAAGGAGCAGGAAGTCTACATGGGCGAGATTCCGCTCATGACCAACACCGGCTCGTTTGTCATCAACGGCACCGAGCGCGTGATCGTGTCGCAGCTTCACCGTTCCCCGGGCGTGTTTTTCGAGCATGACCGCGGCAAGACCCATTCCTCCGGAAAGCTGCTGTTTTCCGCGCGGATCATTCCCTACCGCGGCTCGTGGCTGGATTTCGAGTATGACGCCAAGGATTACCTGTATTTCCGCGTCGACCGCCGCCGCAAGATGCCGGTCACGATCCTGCTGAAGGCGCTGGGTTACAGCTCGGAGCAGATCCTCAAGGAATTCTTTGAATTCGACACTTTCCACATCTCCAAGGGTGGCGTGGAGTTCGAGCTGAAGCCGGAGCGGATGCGCGGCGAGACGGCGCGTTTCGACATCACCGCCAAGGGCGGCAAGCTGATCGTCGCGAAGGACAAGCGCATCACCGTCAAGCACGTCCGCGACATGGAGGCGGCGGGACTCAAGCGCCTCGATGTGCCGGAGGACTTCCTTCTCGGCCGTGCGCTGGCGCGCAACGTGATCGACAAATCCACCGGTGAACTGGTGGCGAACGCCAACGACGAGATCACGGAAGAGGTGCTCGCCAAGCTGCGCGAAGCCGGCGTGGACAGCATCGAAACCATCTATACCAACGATCTTGACCAGGGTCCGTACATCTCCCAGACCCTGCGCATCGACGAGACCGCAGACCAGCTGGCTGCGCAAATCGCGATCTACCGGATGATGCGTCCCGGCGAGCCGCCGACCGAGGATGCCGTGAAAACGCTGTTCAACGGCCTGTTCTTCTCGGCTGACCGTTACGACCTGTCGGCCGTCGGCCGCATGAAATTCAACCGTCGCGTCGGCCGTTCGGAACTGACCGGCGACAGCACACTGTCCCCCGACGACATTGTCGCGGTGATCCGCATCCTGGTCGAGCTGCGCAACGGCAAGGGCGAGATCGACGACATCGACCACCTCGGCAACCGCCGCGTGCGTTCGGTCGGCGAACTGGCCGAAAACCAGTTCCGCGCCGGCCTGATCCGCGTCGAGCGCGCGGTGCGCGAGCGCCTGTCCCAGGCCGAATCCGACAACCTGATGCCGCACGACCTGATCAACGCCAAGCCGGTGTCGGCGGCGATCCGCGAATTCTTCGGCTCCTCGCAGCTGTCGCAGTTCATGGACCAGACCAACCCGCTGTCCGAGATCACCCACAAGCGCCGCGTCTCGGCGCTGGGACCGGGCGGCCTGACGCGCGAACGCGCCGGCTTCGAGGTGCGCGACGTGCACCCGACACACTACGGCAGGGTCTGCCCGATCGAAACGCCGGAAGGCCCGAACATCGGCCTGATCAACTCCCTGGCGATTTACGCCCGCACCAACGAGTACGGCTTCCTCGAGACGCCATACCGCAAGGTCAACAACGGCAAGGTCACCGACGAGATTCATTACCTGTCGGCGATCGAGGAAGGCAAGTACGTGATTGCGCAGGCGAATGCCGCGCTCGACAAGAACGGCAAGTTCACCGATGAGCTGGTTTCCTGCCGCCATCACAATGAATTCGCGCTGTCCGCACCCGACCGCATCGAGTACATGGACGTGGCGCCGGCGCAGGCCGTGTCGGTGGCCGCTTCGCTGATTCCCTTCCTCGAGCACGACGACGCCAACCGCGCGCTGATGGGCTCGAACATGCAGCGCCAGGCGGTACCCTGCCTGCGCGCCGAAAAGCCGCTGGTCGGCACCGGGCTCGAACGCACCGTTGCCGTCGACTCCGGAACCGCGGTGCAGGCGCGCCGCGGCGGCGTGGTCGATTACATCGATGCCGGCCGCATCGTGGTGCGCGTCAACGACGACGAGACCTCGGCCGGCGAAGTGGGCGTGGACATCTACAACCTGGTGAAGTACCAGCGTTCCAACCAGAACACCAACATCAACCAGCGCCCGCTGGTCAGGGTTGGCGACCATATCGCCCGGGGCGACGTTGTTGCCGACGGCGCTTCGACCGACATGGGAGAACTGGCCCTCGGTCAGAACATGCTGGTCGCGTTCATGCCCTGGAATGGTTACAACTTCGAGGACTCGATCCTGATCTCGGAGCGCGTGGTTGCCGATGACCGCTTCACTTCGATTCACATCGAGGAGCTGTCGGTCGTTGCCCGCGACACCAAGCTGGGACCGGAAGAGATCACCCGCGACATTTCGAACCTGTCGGAATCGCAGCTGGGTCACCTCGACGAGTCGGGCATCATCCACATTGGCGCTGAAGTCGAGGCCGGTGACGTGCTTGTCGGCAAGGTGACGCCGAAGGGCGAGACCCAGCTGACCCCGGAAGAAAAGCTGCTGCGCGCGATCTTCGGCGAAAAGGCCTCGGACGTTAAGGACACCAGCCTGCGCGTGCCCTCGGGCATGTCGGGCACCGTGATCGATGTCCAGGTGTTCACCCGCGAGGGCATCGAGCGCGACAAGCGCGCGCAGCAGATCATCGATGACGAACTGAAGCGTTACAAGAAGGATCTTGGCGACCAGCTGCGCATCGTCGAGAACGACGCTTTCGAGCGCCTGGAGCGCCTGCTCAACGGCAAGACCGCGAACGGCGGCCCGAAAAAACTGGCAAAGGGCGCCAAGATCACCAAGGCCTACCTGGCTGAAGTGGAGCGCCACAGCTGGTTTGACATCCGCCTCGCGAACGAAGAGTCCGCCGCGCAGATGGAGCAGATCAAGGAAAGCCTTGCGCAGACCAAGTTGCAGTTTGACAAGGCCTATGACGAGAAGAAGAAAAAGCTCACCAGCGGCGACGAGTTGCCGCCCGGCGTGCAGAAGATGGTCAAGGTCTACCTGGCGGTGAAACGCCAGCTGCAGCCCGGTGACAAGATGGCCGGCCGCCACGGCAACAAGGGCGTGATCTCGAAAATCACACCGGTCGAGGACATGCCGCACATGGCCGACGGCACGCCTGTCGACATCGTTCTCAATCCGCTGGGTGTGCCGTCGCGGATGAACGTGGGACAGATCCTCGAAACCCACCTCGGCTGGGCGGCAAAAGGTCTTGGCATCCGCATCGGCGAGATGCTTAAGGCCCAGTCCAAGGCTGCTGATGTGCGCAAGATGCTGGACAAGATTTACAACACCAATGGCAAGCCTGTGGATCTTGATGCCCTTAAGGATGAAGAGGTGATCGAACTTGCCTCCAACCTGCGCAACGGCGTGCCGTTTGCGACGCCGGTATTCGACGGTGCCACCGAGGTGGAAATCAGACAGATGCTGGACCTGGCCTATCCCGCTGACGACGAGCGCACGAAAAAACTCGGCTTCACGCCGGGCAAAACCCAGGTCACGCTTTACGACGGCCGCACCGGCGATGCCTTCGAGCGTCCCGTCACGGTGGGCTACATGCACATGCTGAAGCTGCATCACCTCGTCGACGACAAGATGCATGCCCGGTCCACCGGCCCGTACAGCCTGGTGACCCAGCAGCCGCTGGGCGGCAAGGCGCAGTTCGGCGGCCAGCGTTTCGGCGAGATGGAGGTCTGGGCGCTGGAAGCCTACGGCGCCGCCTACGTGCTCCAGGAAATGCTCACGGTCAAGTCGGACGACACGGAAGGCCGGCGCAAGGTCTACGAATCCATCGTCAAGGGCGACCACCGCATCGAGGCCGGCATGCCGGAATCGTTCAACGTGCTGGTCAAGGAGATCCGCTCGCTGGCGATCGACATCGATCTCGACCGCAACCGTTATTGATCAGGAACCAGGGAACGGCGGCATTCAGTGCCGCCGGACGCAGCGAACCGCGCAGCACGGCAAAGATTACGTAGGAGTTTGCGATGAAAGCACTGCTTGATTTGTTCAAACAGGTTACGCAGGAAGAGGAATTTGACGCGATCAAGATCGGGCTTGCCTCGCCCGAGAAGATCCGTTCCTGGTCGTACGGCGAGGTCAAGAAGCCGGAGACGATCAATTACCGCACGTTCAAGCCCGAACGTGACGGATTGTTCTGCGCGAAGATTTTCGGGCCGACCAAGGACTACGAGTGCCTGTGCGGCAAGTACAAGCGCCTGAAGCACCG
>JAEYXO010000237.1 GCA_023431245.1 Pseudomonadota bacterium
TTGTTTTCGGCACCGCCAACCGCTAGATTCGCGCCATGGACGACCATCAACTGCTGCGCTACAGCCGGCATATCCTGCTGCCGGAAATCGGCATCGAGGGCCAGCAGCGGCTGCTCGCTGCCCATGCGCTGCTGATCGGCGCCGGCGGCCTCGGCTCGCCGGCGGCAATGTACCTGGCCGCCGCCGGCATCGGCACGCTGACAATCTGCGACGGCGACAGCGTCGACCTCACCAACCTGCAGCGCCAGATCGTCCACCGCGAGGCCGCGGTCGGCGAGAAGAAAGTCGATTCGGCGCGCAACACGCTGCTCGGGCTCAACCCGGGAATCCGCATCCATGCCGTCGCCGAGCGGGTGTCCGGGGACCGGTTGCAGGCGCTGGTGGAAGCCGCCGATGTGGTGCTCGACGGCTGCGACAATTTCGAGACCCGCCACGCCGTCAACCGCGCCTGTGTGCGGGCGGGCAAACCCCTGGTCTCCGGCGCGGGCATCCGTTTCGACGGGCAGCTGGCGGTGTTCGACCTGCGCCGCGCCGATTCGCCCTGTTACGCCTGCCTGTTTCCGGAGGACGGGGAGATGGAGGAAATGCGCTGTGCGGTAATGGGCGTGTTTGCGCCGCTGGTCGGCATCATCGGTGCAATGCAGGCGGCCGAAGCGCTGAAACTGGCGGCCGGCACCGGCGAAGTCCTGAGCGGACGCCTGCTGCTGCTGGACGCGCTGACGATGGACCTGCGCACGGTCAGCCTCAAACGCGATCCGGCCTGCCCGGTCTGTGCAACCCGCGCGGCCTGAAGCCGCGCAATACTCAGGTCATATCCAGCGAATCCGCGTCCTTGGGCGCGGTTTCCGCCGCCAGCGCCTCCTTCGAAGGCGTCGTGTCCTCCCCGCTCAGCAGGTGATTGAGCTCGCGCGTGAGGCGCTCGGCATCGGGCGGATTGCGCCCCAGCATCTGCAGCAGCAGCCGCGACGGAAAATCCACCAGGGTCTCCGGATGATTGGAGCGGATGCGCGAGGCGCTTTCGATGATCGACCGCGCGTGACCGGTCTTGAAGCCGGCCTTGATGCTTTCGATCGAATCCAGCACGGCGAGCTGGCTGCGGGCGACGCCCAGCATCAACTGCGCAAGATGCTCTACCTTAATATCGGCCATGATGTTCTCCTCGTCTCGTATGGGATGGTCATGCCAGCACGCCTTCCATCAACTGCTTCCACTGCCGCTGCCAGTGTTCTGCCGGATCGCGGCGGAAACCGCTCTTCGCATACTGGTGCCAGCGGCCCGCCACGAAGCTCATCAGCAGGTTGGCCTGGGCGGTGAGATCAGCGTCCCCGGCCGCCTCGTTCTGCGTCACCGCGAAGCGCAGCGACTGCTTCAGCGCCGCCTCGATGCGGTCGTGGATCTGGTTGATGCGCGCCTGCAGCGCCTCGTCCTCGGTCACCAGCGCGTCGCCGATCAACACGCGGGTCATGCCGCGGTTTTTCTGCGCGAAGCCGAGCAGCATGCTGACGATCGCCTCGGCCTGGCGCAACCCGCTCTGCTCCTCGCTGGTGATGCGGTTGATCAGCGTGAACAGGGTCTGCTCGACGAAATCGATCAGCCCGGCGAACATGTCGGCCTTGCCGCGGAAATGCCGGTAGAGCGCGGCCTCCGAAACCCCGATGCGCGCGGCCAGCGCGGCGGTGGTGATGCGTTCCGCCGAGGGCCCTTCGAGCATCTGCGCCAGGGTCTGCAGTATCTGGGTCTTGCGTTCGCCGCTGCGTGCCATGTGGTCCTCAGTACAGGTGTGCTGCGTGACTGGAAAGTGCGGCCATGCCCTGCACCCGCACATCGACATACCCCGGCACGCGCTCCGCCTGCGATACCCATACGGTTTTCATGCCGAGCTTTTTTGCGGTGCGCAGGTTTTCCAGCGAATCCTCGACCATGATACAGCGCCGCGGCCGCAGGTGATGCGCGCGGCACAGCTTCAGGAAACCGTAGGCGTCGGGTTTCGGGCGGAAACCCACCCGCTCGATCGAGAACACCGCGTCGAACAGGCTGCCGATGCCGAGCACGCGCAGCACCGCCTGCGCGTAATGCACCGGCGCGTTGGAAAACACGAACTTGCGCCCCGGCAGGCGGCGCAGCGCGTGACGCAGCTGCGGTTCTCGCACGACCATGCGCTCCAGGTCGGGAAACTGGTGCGTGTGCCAGAGGAAATGCCGCGGATCGGTGCCGTGGTGGCGCATCAGGCCCAACAGCGTCGCGCCGTAGCGCCGCCAGTAGCTGCGCCGCAGCTCGCCGGCCGACTGCTCGTCGAGCTGCAGGTGCTGCTGCAGGTAAGAGTTCATCGCCCGGTTGATGTGCGGAAAAATGTGCGGCGACGCATTGTGCAGCGTGTTGTCGAGGTCGAAGATCCACGCGACCGGGGCAGTCATGGCCGGCATCCCGCCCGCGGCATCAGCGGCGGCGGATCAGCGTGCCGACGCCCTCGTCCGTCAGGATTTCGAGCAGCAGCGCGTGTTCGACGCGGCCGTCGATGATGTGGCAGGTGTTGACGCCGTTTTTCACCGCGTCCAGCGCGGACCCTATCTTCGGCAGCATGCCGCCATGGATGGTGCCGTCGGCAAACAGCTCGTCGACCTTGCGCGCGGTGAGCCCGGTCAGCAGCTTGCCCTCCTTGTCGAGCACGCCGGCGGTGTTGGTCAGCACGATCAGCTTCTCGGCCTTCAGGATCTCGGCGACCTTGCCGGCAACGAGGTCGGCGTTGATGTTGTACGACTCGCCATTGGCGCCGACGCCCACCGGCGCGATCACCGGGATGAAATCCTCGGTGTGCAGCAGGTTGACGATCGCCGGGTCTATGCTCTCGACCTCGCCGACCTGGCCGATGTCGACCAGGTCATCGCTGCCGGCCGCGCCGCGCACCTTGAGCTTGCGCGCGCGGATGAAGCCGCCATCCTTGCCGGTCAGCCCCACTGCCTTGCCGCCGCAGCGGTTGATCAGGTTGACGATGTCCTTGTTGACCTGGCCGCCGAGCACCATCTCGACGACATCCATGGTCTCGGCATCGGTGACACGCATGCCCTGGATGAATTCGCCCTTCTTGCCGACGCGTTTCAGCAGGTCGTCGATCTGCGGTCCGCCGCCGTGGACCACCACCGGGTTCATGCCCACCACCTTCAGCAGCACCACGTCGCGGGCGAAACCCTCCTTCAGCGCGGGGTCGGTCATCGCATTGCCGCCGTACTTGATGACGATGGTCTTGCCGTGGAAACGCTGGATGTAGGGCAGCGCTTCGGCGA
>JAEYXO010000239.1 GCA_023431245.1 Pseudomonadota bacterium
GCCGGTGACCGAGGATGGCCGCCCGATCGGCATGATTTCGGTGCGCGACGCGCTGGGTCCCGAGCTCGAGGCTTTCGTCTACGAGCTGCTGCGCCAGGAACAGGTCAGCCAGATCCTCGCCTGAACCCCCGCCGGCACGGCGGGGGCGCAATCACTCCAGCGCGATGCCGGCGTCGCGGGTGATTTTCTTCCAGCGCTCGATGTCCTCGCGGATGAATTGCACGAATTCCGCGCTGGAGCCGCTGCCGAGGGGCACGATGCCAGCGGCGTTCTGGCGCTTCTTCAAATCCGGCGCAAGCATCGCCTTGTTGACCTCGGCGAACAGGCGCTCGCTGACCGCGCGAGGTGTTTTGGCCGGCGCAAAGATGCCGTTCCAGTTGCTGACCCCGAAGCCCGGCACCGACTCGCCGATGGCCGGCAGGTCGGGCAGCAGCGGCTGGCGCTTGGCGGTGGCGACGGCGAGCGCGCGCAGGCGCTTGCCCTGGATGTGCGGCACCGCGGTCACATAGGTCGCGAACATCACCTGGATGTCCCCCGAGATCAGGTCCACCAGCGCCGGACCGCCACCCTTGTAGGGGACGTGGGTCATCGCCACACCGGCCAGCTTCTGGAAAAACTCGCCGGCGAGATGGTCCAGTTGCCCGGGCCCCGAACTGCCGTAACGCACCTTGCCCTGCTGCTGTTTTGCCCAGCCGATGAACTGGGGGACGCCGCCGGCGCCACCGATGCCGGGATTGACGACCATCACGTTGATCAGTTCGGCCGCCATCGTGATCGCGGTGAAATCCCGCATTACGTCGTAGGGGAGCTTTTTGTAGATCGCCGGGCTGATCGCCAGCGGCCCGACGCCGCCGACCAGCAGCGTGTAGCCGTCGGGTTCCGCGCGCACCAGCATTTCGGTGGCGAGGCGGCCGGCGGCGCCCGGCCGGTTGTCGACGACCACCGGCTGGCCGAGCTGGATGGCCAGCTGGTCGGCGAGCGAGCGGCCGATGGTGTCGGATGCGCCGGCGGCGGGGAAGGGTATCAGCACGCGGATCGGTTTGACGGGGTACTTCGCCTGCGCCTGTGCCGCGCCGTTCCATGCCAGCAGCACACAGAAAATGGCGGCGACCACGGAATGCCTGTTTTGCATGATGCTCCTCCTGGGTGTGTGGTCCGCGCCCGCTTCTTGCGGCGGGTCGCGTCCGGTTGGTGCCTTGCGCCCCGCCGTTATCCCGCCTCCTGCGGATGCAGCACGATCTTGTGTGCCTCGACGTTGCGCGCTTCGAGCAGTTTCAGCGCATCCTCGGCGCGGGTCAGCGGAAAACGGTGGCTGATGTAGCGTTCGGGATCGATCTTGCCGCTGCCGACGAGTTCGAGGCAGGGCTTGAAAGCCTGGAAATTGCCGCGCGAGAAGTTGAGGTCGATCTCGCGGTCCTTGATGTAGGCGATCGGGATCGTTGCCCTGTTTTCGGGGAAGGTGCCGACCACGGTGACCTGGCCGCCGCGCTTGACCATGCTGACGGCGTCGGTGACCGTGCGTTCCTGCAGGCCGCCGACGCATTCCACCACCTTGTCGAAGCCGGCGCCGCCGGTCTGCTCCAGCGCGCGGGCGCGCATGTCGGTGTCGCGGGCGTTGATCGAGCCGGCGATGCTCAGCTCGCGCGCCTTGGCCAGCCGGTAATCGAGGATGTCGGTGATCGTGACCTTGGCGCCGGCGAGCTGCGCGATCAGCGCAGCGCCGAGTCCGATCGGCCCGGCGCCGATGACCGCGATTTTTTCGCCGGGTTTCGGCAGCACGCGGTGCGCCACAGCGTGGTAACTGATGCCCAGCACCTGCACCGCGGAGGCCTGGTCGTAGCTGACGCTGTCGGGCAGCGGGTGCAGGTTGAAGTCCGGCACCAGCGCGTATTCGGCGTAGGCGCCGTCGCGGTCAAAGCCCATGGTGCGCAGCTTCTCGCAGATGTTGCCGCGCCCCGCCCGGCAGGGGCCGCATTCGCCGCAGGCGAAGTCGATGTCGCAGCAGACGCGCTGGCCGACATGGAAGCCGCGCAGTTCGCTGCCCAGCGCGACGATTTCGCCGGCGAATTCGTGGCCGAGGATGCGCGGGAAGGTCAGCCGCGGATGTTTGCCGTGGAAGGCATGCAGGTCCGAACCGCAGATCGAGCAGGCATGCACCCGCACCACGGCGTCGCGCGGGCCCGGCGTCGGATCGGGCACCGTTTCGTAACGCAGGTCGCTGCCGCCGTGGAGTATCGTTGCTTTCATTGTTGCCTGTTCCCGTGGATGTTCAGAGTTGCAGTTGCCCGCGCGGATGCGGCGGCCTCGCCGCGGCATCCGGGGCCTCGAAGGGCTGGTGCCCCCTCACCTGGGTGGCATGCATCACGCGCCTTGCTGCGGGATTGAAGGCGCCGCGGCGGTGGATCGTGCAGCGGTTGTCCCATAGCACGGTGTCGCCCTCGCGCCAGACGTGGGTGTAGCCGAACTGCGGCTGCGTCGCATGCGCCCACAACGCGTCGAGCAGGGCATCGGATTCCTCAAGCGTGCAGCCGTTGACGACATGCCGCGGGCGGCGACCGAGGAACAGGCTGTTGCAGCCGCTGTCGGGATGCGTCGACACGACCGGATGGTCGGGGCCGTCGCCCAGCCTCGGGTCGTCGACGGCGACCGCGCCGTGGCGCAGTTTGCGGTTGGTGTCGTAGGCGGTGTCGTGCTTGATGGTGGCGCCGAGCACGCGTTTTTTCAGCGGCTCCGGCAGCGTGTCCCAGGCTGCATACATGTTGCGGAACTCGGTGTTCGCGCCTGCGCCCTCCGGCGGCACTTCCAGCGCATGCAGCATGCGCATGCCGGCGATCACGCGGCGGAAGGAATAGTCGCTGTGCCAGATCACTTCGCCGTCGCCCAGCTCGCCGATCGGCGCGCCGCCGACGCGGACGTTCGAGACCACGGTGATCTCCGGGTGTTCGACATGGTGGGCGACTTTTTCCGCGGTGACCGGCGGCAGCTCGAATTCGCCGAAGCGCCGCGCCACCGCCACCATGTCGGCGTCGGACAGTTTCTGCCCGCGCACCAGCAACAGCAGATGGTCGAGGTAGGCGCGGTGCAGGATGTCGAAACCGCGGTCGTCGAGTTCGCGCAGGTCGAGGCCGCGGATCTCAGCGCCCATCGCCGCGGGCAGCGGGATGATTTCGATGTCGCCGACGCGGCCCCGGATGACCGCCGGTGTGTCACGTACTGCGGATGATGCGACAGTCATTGCACGGTCCTCCTCCCGTTGAACGCCGTCTCTTCAGATTGCATTCAACCACCCGTGCAAGGGCTGCTGCAAGCCTTGCTCCACATGCCGGGCCGCGGAGTTCTCAATGTGGAAACCAGGGCAGCATCGCTTGCTGCCCCGCCGGCAGCGCCTTGCGCCCGACGTTGAGGATCATCGCCAGCATCGCGTAATAACCGGCCACCGCGATCAGTTCGATCACGCCCTGTTCGCCGAACACGCTGCGCGCTCGTTCGTAGGTGGCATCGCTGGCGCCGTGGTTGTGCAGCACTTCGGTGAGCAGGTCATGCAGCGCTTCCTCGTCCGCGGCCATGGCCTGCGGGCGGCGGCCTTCCGCAATGGCCTGCGCGATCGCCGGACTGAGGCCGGCCTTCATCGCATGTTTGTAGTGCGACTGCCATTCGTACTGCTGCGTCCAGTGCCGCGCCGCGATCAGCGTCGCCATCTCGGCAATGCGCCTGTCGAGCGGGGACTTGAAGCGCAGGTACTCGCCGACCTGCTGCAGGGTCTGCGCGAGCCCCGGACTGCGCAGCAGCGCGAGGAAGGGTCCGCGCAATTCGCCGCGTGGACCGGCGGCGATGGTCGCGGCGACTTTTTTCTGTTCCTCGGTCCATTGCTCCGGCGGGATCGCGGGAAAACGTTCGGCTGGCATGCTGCTCATGGTGTTGTCCTCATAAGTATTTGATTTTATTCTATATTTTAAAACATCCACTGGCCGCCATTGACATGGAGGACTTGCCCGGTGATGAAGCCGCCGCCGGGGCCGCAGAGAAAACGCACGGTGGCGGCGATTTCGCGCGGATCGCCGTAACGGCCGAGGGGAATGTGCGCGGATGCATCGGGGCGCGGCGCGCGCGGATTGGCGCGCGTGGTGTCGAAGTGGCCGGGCGACACGCAGTTGGCGCGGATGCCGC
>JAEYXO010000256.1 GCA_023431245.1 Pseudomonadota bacterium
CGCCTTTTCGAGAAAAGCCACCTTGGCGCTCATCTCGGGCAGGATCCGCGGATCGGCATCGACAAAACGGATCTTCACCAGCACCGTCGCCTTGGCGCGGTCGACGGTCGGCACCGTGCGGTGGACCATGCCGCGGAAACGCTGCCCCGGCAGCGCATCGAGCTGGATTTCGCAGGGCTGGCCGACGCTGACCTTCGCCAGATTGGCCTCCGACACGTCGGCCTCGACCTCCAGCGTAGACATGTCGGCCATGGTCACCACCGCCGCCTGCGAGCCGAGCGCCGAGGAAAACGGCGTGATCACGTCGCCGACATTGGCGTTCTTGGTCAGCACCACGCCGTCGAAGGGCGCGCGGATCAGCGTCTGCTCCACCGCCACTTCGGCCGCCCGCAGGTTGGCCTGTGCCACGGCGATCGAGGCCCTGAAACCGCTGATCGCCGCCTTTGCCCTGTCATGGCGCGCAACCACCGCATCATGCGCCGCCGGCGACACGAATTTTTTTGCCAGCAGCTCGCGCGAACGCTCCAGCGCGCGGCCCGCATCCCTCAGCTCGGCCTCGCCCTGTTCGAGGTTGGCCCGGGCGACGTCGACACCCGCAGCCGCCTGCTTCATCTGCGCCGTGACATCGCTGCTTTCCAGCCGCGCCAGCACTTCACCCGCCTTCACCTGACTGCCCTCGCGCACATTGAGCCATTCCAGCCGGCCGGTGGCCTTCGAGGCCACCGCCGCCTTGCGCTGGGCCACGACATAGCCCGTGGCATTGAGCAGGGTGTAGGCCTGCGAGGGATAGGCCTGCGACACCGAGGCCGTCTCGACCGGAATCGCGGCATTACGGTTCAGGACCCAGAAGCCGGCGGCAAGCACGGCCAGCGCCGCCAGCCACCACCACCGGTATCCCCGCCGTCGCGGCGCCGCGCGCGGCGAATCGCGGTCGATGCGCAGGCGTGTGAGGTCTTCGTTGGCCAAAATGATCTAGAATCGGAAGGGAGAAATGAGCCTGCATTGTACCCGGAGACCCCGATGAACGCCGCACACCCGCCCGCAAAAAACCGCTTCCAGTGGGACGACCCGCTGCTGCTCGACGAACTGCTGAGCGACGAGGAGCGCATGGTCCGCGACACCGCGCGCGCCTATTGCCGGGACAAGCTGATGCCGCGGGTGCTCGAGGCCAACCGCCACGAGAAATTCCACCGCGAAATCATGAACGAGTTCGGCGAGCTCGGTCTCCTCGGACCGACCATCGAGGGCTACGGTTGCGCCGGCGTCAACCATGTCTGCTACGGCCTGATCGCGCGTGAAGTCGAGCGCGTCGACAGCGGCTACCGCTCGGCACTGTCGGTGCAGTCGAGCCTCGTGATGTATCCGATCTCCGCCTTCGGCAGCGAGGCGCAGAAGCAGAAATACCTGCCGAAACTGGCCAGCGGCGAATGGATCGGCTGCTTCGGCCTGACCGAACCCAATGCCGGTTCCGATCCCGCGGGCATGGCGACCCGCGGCAAAAAAACCGACGGCGGCTACCTCCTCAGCGGCGCCAAGATGTGGATCACCAACGCCCCGCTTGCGGACGTGCTGCTGGTCTGGGCCAAGGATGACGGCGGCGTGATCCGCGGCTTCATCCTCGAAAAAGGCATGAAGGGCCTGTCAACGCCCAAGATCGAGGGCAAGTTCAGCCTGCGCACGTCGGTCACCGGCGAAATCGTCATGGACAACGTGTTCGTGCCCGCTGAAAACGTGCTGCCGGACGTCTCCGGCCTGAAGGGCCCCTTCTCCTGCCTCAACAAGGCGCGTTACGGCATCGCCTGGGGCGCGCTGGGCGCGGCGGAATTCTGCTGGGATGCCGCCCGCCGCTACACGCTGGACCGCAAGCAGTTCGGCCGCCCGCTCGCCGCCAACCAGCTGGTGCAGCTGAAGCTGGTCAACATGCAGACCGAGATCACTCTGGGGCTGCAGGCCGTGCTGCGCCTCGGCCGCCTGATCGACGAGGACCGCTACACGCCGGAAATGATCTCGCTGCTGAAGCGCAATTCCTGCGGCAAGGCGCTCGACATCGCCCGCGTCGCCCGCGACATGCACGGCGGCAACGGCATCTCCGACGAATTCCACGTCATCCGCCACGTGATGAACCTGGAAGCCGTCAACACCTACGAGGGCACGCACGACATCCATGCGCTGATCCTCGGCCGCGCGATCACCGGCATTCCGGCTTTCGGCTGAACGCGGGCCGGGATCACGTCCCGGTGCGCAGATCCCCGATGAAACCGCCCGCATATTTCGCGGCCGTCATTGCGCTGTTCTGGATCACCGCGCTGCAGGCCGAACCCTTCGCCGAGGGCAGCAGCCGGCGCAACATGGACATTGCCGGTGAAGTCATCGAGCTGCACGCCTACAAGCCGGCGCAGTACGCCGGCGGCGACATCCTGCTGGTGCTGCACGGCCTTGGCCGCAATGCGCCGGGTTACCGCGATTACGCGATACCGCTGGCCGACAGACTCGGCCTCCTGGTCATCGCGCCGCTGTTCGACCGCCAGCGTTTCCCGACCTGGCGCTACCAGCAGGGCGGCCTCGTCCGCAGCACCCGCGGCGAGGGCGGATTCCCGGTCGAGCCCGAGGCACGGTGGATCGGCAGCACAATCCTCGCCGTCATCGACGCGGTGCGCGCCGCCGAAAACCGGCCCCGGCTCGGCTATTCGCTGATCGGCCACTCCGCCGGCGGCCAGGCACTGTCACGCTTCGCCGCGTTCACGCCGCATGCGGCACAACACATCGTCATCGCCAACCCCTCGACCTGGCTGTGGCCCTCTCCCGATGAGCGCTTCCCCTACGGCTTCGGCGGCCTGCCCGAGGCCCTGTCCGGCGACGCCACCCTGCAGCGCTACCTCGCGCAGCCGCTGACGCTGCTGCTGGGCACCGCGGACACCAGGCGCGATGCCGACCTCAACGTCCGCGAAGGCGCGGAGCGCCAGGGACGACACCGGCTGGAACGCGGCCGCAACGCCTTCCGCGCCGCGCAGCAACTGGCGCAGCAGCGCGACTGGCCCTTCGGCTGGCGCCTGATCGAAGTGCCGGATGTCGGCCACAGCGCGCGGCGGATGTTCGGCAGCGCCGAAGCCCGGGAAGCCCTGACCGGCCGCTGAGGCCCGCAGCCTCATCCGGCCACGGCGCCCAGATTGCGAAACCCGGGCTGCCCCCTGCGCGTCAAGCTGCTAGAGTGGCCGTCCACCCCGGTTAAAGCCAAAACACCATGTCCGCACAGACTGCCCCCGAGACCGCCGCAGGCACTGACAGTGCCCTGCCTTCCATTTCGCAGCAGATCGCCGCCTTCGCCGCCAATCTCAGGCCGGAGGATGTGCCGGCCGCCGTCCGCGAAAACGCGAAGCTGCATGTGCTCGACGTAGTCGGCACCGCGCTCGCCGCGACCCGTTTCGATTTCGCGCAGCACGCGCTGGCCGGCATCAGCAACATTGCCGAAGCGGGCAACAACTCCGTCATCGGCATGAACGTCAGGCTGCCGATGCGCGATGCGGTGCTGATGAATGGCATCCTCGCCCACGGCCTTGATTTCGACGACACCCATCCGGGGGCGATCGTGCACCCGACCGCCTGCGCCTTCCCCTGCGCGCTGGGACTTGCCGAGCAGCGCGATGCCCCGGGCGCCGACCTGCTGCTGGCCTATATCCTCGGCGTTGAAATCGCGACCCGGCTGGGCGTCGCCGCCCGCGGCGCGATGCTCCCCCTGGGTTTCCACACCACCGGCATCGCCGGCCATTTCGGCTGCGCGGTCGCCGCGGGAAAACTGCTGAACCTCGGCCCGCAGCGGCTGGAATACGCGCAGGGCTTCGCCGGCAGCACCGCTTCCGCGATTGCCGAGCACCGCGCCGACGGTGCCTGGAACAAGCGCCTGCATCCGGCCTGGGCGGGCGTCGGCGGCATCACCGCGGCGGCACTGGCGAGCGGCGGCTTTGTCGGCACCCGGAAAGTCTACGAGGGCGTGGACGGCATTTTCCGTTCGCATACCGGCACGCATTTCAGCAAGGTCGACATGGACGCGATGACGCGGCGCCTCGGCGAGGAGTGGCTGCTCGGGGAAGTCGCGATCAAGCCCTATCCCATCTGCCACTTCCTGCATGCCTGCGCCGATGCCGCGCTGGCGATCCGCCGCCGGCACCGGGTAAATCCCGATGACATCGTCAGGGTGCGCGCACTGCTCCACCCCGGAACCTTCCATTCCATCGCCGAACCCGCCGAAATGCGCCGCCGGCCGGTATCGGATTACATGGCCAAGTTCAGCGTGCAGTTCGTGCTCGCCGCCTGTTTCGTGCGCGGCAAATTCGGATTCGCCGAACTCGAAACCGAAGCGCTCAACGATCCGCAGATCCTGGCGCTGGCACAGAAGGTGCACCACGAAGCCGATCCCGATTCCGCCTTCCCGAAATATTTTTCCGGCGGCGTGGCGGTCACGACCAGGGACGGCCGCGAATTCGTGCACATGGAAAAAATCAACCGCGGCGCCGGCGAACGCGCGCTGTCGGCGGAGGACATCAGCGAAAAATTCTTCGACAACGCATCGCTGGTCATTTCGAGGCCGCAGGCGGAACGCATACGCGCCGCCGTGCTGGCCATGGACCAGCATCCCGCGCGCGCCCTGACCCGCGCGCTCACTTTAAAAAATAATCAATAAAATCAAATACTTATATGAATATTAATCTCGACCACCTGCGCAGCTGGATCGGCAAAAAGGAAATCCACCACGACACCGCCACCGCCTTCCCCGTTGCGGCGCTCGCGGCCACGCTGGACCGCCGCGACCCGCCGCCGCAAACCGGCGACGTGATCCCCCACAGCGCGCACTGGCTGTATTTCCTCGAAACCGCGCCCAATGCCGAACTCGGCCACGACGGCCATCCGAAACGCGGCGGTTTCCTGCCGCCGGTGGCGCTGCCGCGCCGGATGTGGGCCGGCGGCCGCATCGACTTCCGCGCGCCGGTCCGCATCGGTGACGCCATCAGCCGCGAATCCGAAATCGTCTCGGTCGACGCCAAGTCCGGCAGCAGCGGCCAGCTGGTGTTCGTGATGGTGCGCCACACGGTGAAGGCCGGCGGCACCACCGCCATCGTCGAGGAACACGACATTGTCTATCGCGAGGCGGCAAAACCCGGCGACAAGCCGCCGGCCGGCAAGCCGGCGCCGCAGGCTGCGGCATGGCGGCGCGAACTGCAGACCAATGAAGCGGTGCTGTTCCGCTACTCGGCGCTGATCTTCAATGCCCACCGCATCCACTACGACATCGACTACTGCCGCGACACCGAGGGTTATCCGGGGCTGATCGTGCACGGCCCGCTGCAGACCACGCTGCTGCTGGACCTCTGCCGCCGCCATGATCCGCGGCCGGTGCGCAAACTCGACTACCGCGCGACGCACCCGGTGTTCCACCAGGAAACCTTCACGGTGAACGGCCAGCCCGCGGCCGACGGCAGCACGGTGGAACTGTGGACCGCGAACGCCGCCGGCAGCTACGCGATGCGCGGCACGGCGACGTTCTGACTTCCGCCTCAGGGCGGGTTGGCCGCAGGACGGATGACGCCGCTGCGCGGCTCATCCGCCCTGCCCGGAAATTACCAGCTCGCTTCGCGGTCGGGTGTAGCGCCGATCCGGTGTATCGACAGGTCGGAACCCATGAATTCCTGTTCACGTTCGAGGCGTATGCCGGCCACAGCCTTGATGACGCCGTACACCAGGAATCCGCCGAGCAGCGCGATGCCCACGCCGAGGCCGGTGCCGATCAGCTGCGCGGACAGGTTCACGCCGCCCATGCCGCCCAGCGCCTGCGTACCGAAGATGCCGCAGGCGATGCCGCCCCAGACGCCGCACAAGCCATGCAGCGGCCACACGCCGAGCACATCGTCGATTTTTAGTTTGTTCTGGGTCAGCGTGAACATCCACACGAACAGCGCACCCGCAACCAGGCCCGTCACCAGCGCCCCGGCGGGATGCATCACATCGGAGCCCGCGCATATCGCAACCAGTCCGGCCAGCGGGCCGTTGTGCACGAAACCCGGATCGTTGCGGCCGACCATCAGCGCGGCGACGATGCCGCCGGACATCGCCATCAGCGAATTGACGGCGACCAGCCCCGAAATCTTGTCCACGGTCTGCGCCGACATCACATTGAAGCCGAACCAGCCCACGGTCAGTATCCACGCGCCCAGCGCGAGGAAGGGAATGCTCGACGGCGGCTGCGCCGCGACACCGCCCTCCTTGGGGTAACGGCCGATGCGCGGCCCGAGCAGCATCACCGCCGCCAGCGCCAGCCAGCCGCCCATCGCATGCACGACGATTGATCCGGCAAAGTCATGGAACTTCGCGCCGGTGCTCGCTTCGATCCAGGGCTGGATGCCGAAACGGTCATTCCAGGCAATGCCCTCGAACAGGGGGTAGACCAGGCCGACGATCACTGCGGTCGCCACCAGCTGCGGATAGAACTTCGCGCGCTCGGCGATGCCGCCGGAGATGATCGCCGGCACTGCGGCGGCAAAGGTCAGCAGGAAAAAGAACTTGGTGACTTCGTAGCCGCTTTTCTGCGCCAGTTGTTCGGCACCGACCATGAAAGACACGCCGTAGGCCACGCCGTAACCGACAAAGAAATAAACGATGGTCGAGACCGCGAAGTCGCAGAGTATCTTGACCAGCGCGTTGACCTGGTTCTTGCGCCGCACCGTCCCGACTTCGAGAAACGCGAAGCCGGAATGCATCGCCAGCACCATGATTGCGCCGAGCAGGATGAACAGGGTATCCGTGCTGATTTTGACTGTTTCCATTGCCATCTCCCCCTTGAGTTGATCGGGCGATGGAAAGCAATACCTGTTCCTGATTTCAAGCCATTGTTTTTATTATGATTATTGTCAGCCACCCGAACCATAATGCCCATGATTGGTGCATACAGGCTATTGACGCACATGAGTGGTGCGGTCGCCGCCTGCAAGCTGCAGCCGCCGCTCCGTACCCGCTATCCGCTTCTAAATCATTGAATCATAAAGAACCAGTGCGTATATTCAGCGTCCATGTCCACCGCCCCCGCACCGCAACCCCAGGGTGACCGTCCGCTGACGCTGGCCCAGGTCGTCGCCGACCTGATCGCCGACAAGCTGGTGCCCCGGGAGGAGGCGGAGAAGCTGGTGGCCAACCGCCGCTTCAGCCGCGCCGACGTCCACCCGCTGGTGATCATCGCCGACCAGAAATGGAAGGATCCGCGCAGCTCGCGCAAGCTGCTGACCGTCGAATCGCTGACCCAGTGGCTGGCCGACAAATGCGGTCTGCCCTACCTGCACATCGACCCCTTCAAGATCGACTTCACCGCGGTGACCAAGGTGATGTCGAACGCCTACGCCCAGCGTTACCGCATCCTGCCGGTCAGCGTGAACACCCGTGAGGCCACCATCGCCACCGCCGAGCCCTGGGTGCGCGGCTGGGAGGCCTCGCTGAAACAGGTGCTGCGCCTCGACATCAAGCGGGTGATCGCCAATCCGGTCGACATCCAGGGCTACATCGTCGAGTTCTACAACCTCGCGCGCTCGGTGCAGGGTGCCTCCGACAAGGACAAGGAAAAAGGCGTCCCGGCCAGCAGCATCGCCAACTTCGAGCAGCTGGTGCAGCTCGGCCGCAGCGGCCAGCTCGACGCCAACGACCAGCATGTCGTGCACATCTGCGACTGGCTGTTCAATTACGCCTTCGAACAGCGCGCCAGCGACATCCACCTCGAGCCGCGGCGCGAAGCCGGCAGCGTGCGTTTCCGCATCGACGGCGTGCTTCACCAGGTCTACCAGATCCCGACGCCGGTGATGGCGGCGATGACCTCGCGCATCAAGGTGCTGGGCCGCATGGACGTCGTCGAGAAACGCCGGCCGCAGGACGGGCGCCTGAAGACCGTGATGCCGGACGGCGGCGAAGTCGAGCTGCGGCTGTCGACCATGCCCACCGCCTTCGGCGAGAAGCTGGTGATGCGCATCTTCAATCCGGAGAACCTGGTCAAGGACTACAAGGAACTCGGCTTCTCGGATGAGGAACAGAAGAAGTGGAACCAGATCGCCGGCAAGCCCCACGGCATCATCCTCGTCACCGGCCCCACCGGCTCGGGCAAGACCACGACGCTGTATTCCACGCTGAAGCAGCTCGCCACGCCCGAGGTCAATGTCTGCACCGTCGAGGACCCGATCGAAATGGTCGAGCCCAGCTTCAACCAGATGCAGGTGCAGCAGGCGATCGGCGTCGACTTCGCCTCCGGCATCCGCACGCTGATGCGCCAGGACCCGGACATCATCATGGTCGGCGAGATCCGCGACCTCGAAACCGCGGAAATGGCGATCCAGGCGGCGCTGACCGGCCACCTGGTCCTCTCGACGCTGCACACCAACGACGCGCCGGCGGCGGTGACCCGGCTGCTCGACCTCGGCGTGCCGCCCTACCTGCTGCAGTCGACGCTGCTCGGCGTCATGGCGCAGCGGCTGGTGCGCACGCTGTGCCCGCACTGCAAGGTGCAGCACGATTACGACGACGCGGCCTGGGATCATCTGGTCGCGCCGTGGAAGGCCGCCAACCCGAAGGGACAGACCTACATCAACAAGGGCTGCCTCGAATGCCGGATGACCGGCTACATGGGCCGCGTCGGCATCTATGAAATGATGGTAATGACCTCGCCGCTGAAGGACTGCGTCGTCGCCAACGCCGACCTCGACGCGCTGCGCGAAGTGGCCACGCGGGAAGGCATGAAACCGCTGCGCATCAGCGGCGCGATGAAAATCGCCGCCGGCCTCACCACCATTGACGAAATCATGAAAGTTGCGCCGCCACCCAGCGGCGATCGGCGACAGGCGAAGTGAGCGGTGAGCGGTGAGCGGTGAGCGGTGAGCGGTGAGCGGTGAGCGGTGAGCGGTGAGCGGTAAGACCGTTAACTGCTTACTGTTCACTAC
>JAEYXO010000295.1 GCA_023431245.1 Pseudomonadota bacterium
GCGCTCGACCTTGACCACGTCCGCGCCCATGTCGCCCAGCAGCGTCGCGGCATAGGGGCCAGCGACGCCTTCGGTCATGTCGACCACGCGAACCTTCGACAGAATCTTGTTGTTCATGCCGGCATCACACCTTCAGACCGCCGCGGAATCATTACAGTGCATCGTAGCGAAAAGCAGGGCCTGCATGCGACTGTCAATGCGAAACGATCTGAATTCCCGGGAACATCAAACTGGAGATGGTGGCCGGGGACGGAATTGAACCGCCGACACAAGGATTTTCAGTCCTCTGCTCTACCAACTGAGCTACCCGGCCCCGAACTGCGAAGTGCTGCAGAAACTGCTGCGGAAGGGGTTTCGCCCGCCGTTCCAGCCGGGCGAAAGGGCGCTATTTAAACCTCAAAAGCGTTTTGCGTCAAGGTAATAGCGCTTCAACCGCAGACCAGCTGCTGGGCGACACAGATGGCACGCCGGCCCTGGATCAGCAGCAGGCCGGCGAGCACCAGCAGTGCCAGGGTCGCAAACGGCACGTGGCGGTCGACGACGAACTTCGGCGCGATGACACGCGTGGCCTTCACCAGCGGCTCGGTGCCCTTTTTGAACAGCTGGTAGATGAAATTCTGTTCCCGCCCCGCGCCGGCGAGGATGTACATCGCGCCTCGGCCGAGAAACAGGTAAATCGCGACCTGCACCAGCGCGAGCAGGATGGAAACCAGGGTGTATTCGATGGGCATGTTTGCGGTATCCGGACGGTCTGCCCCATTGTAAGCGCAGCCCGCCCCAAAAAAGAAACCCCGCCGAAGCGGGGTTTCCTGCACAACCGTTATCCGGAAGGAGGGAGGGCTCGGGAGGGAACCTTGGTTCCCTCCTGCTCGTCCAGACTCCGGATATGTAATTCGCTTTCGCGAATTACATATCCATCCCACCCATGCCACCCATGCCGCCGTGGCCATGGCCGGCGTGGCTGTCGTCCTTCGGCAGCTCGGCAACCATCGCGTCGGTGGTCAGGATCAGGCCGGCGATCGAAGCCGCGTTCTGCAGCGCGCAGCGCGTGACCTTGGTCGGATCCAGCACGCCCATTTCCACCAGGTCGCCGTACTCGCCGGACGCGGCGTTGTAGCCGACGTTGCCTTTGGATTCGACAACCTTGTTCACCACCACCGAGGGCTCGTCACCCGCGTTGGCGGCGATCTGGCGCAGCGGCTCCTCGATCGCGCGCAGCACGATCTTGATGCCGGCGTCCTGGTCGTGGTTGTCGCCTTTCAGCTTGCCGATGCCGTTGCGGGCGCGGATCAGGGCCACGCCGCCGCCGGCGACGATGCCTTCTTCCACCGCGGCGCGGGTGGCGTGCAGCGCGTCTTCAACGCGGGCCTTTTTCTCCTTCATTTCCAGCTCGGTGGCGGCGCCGACCTTGATCAGCGCAACACCGCCCGCCAGCTTGGCGACGCGTTCCTGCAGCTTTTCCTTGTCGTAGTCGCTGGTGGCTTCCTCGATCTGGGCGCGGATCTGCTTGACGCGCGCCTCGATCGATTTCTGGTCGCCGTTGCCGTCGATGATGGTGGTCTCTTCCTTGCCCACTTCGATGCGCTTGGCCTGGCCGAGGTCGTTCAGCGTGACCTTCTCCAGCGACAGGCCGACTTCCTCGGCGATCACGGTGCCGCCGGTGAGGATGGCGATGTCTTCCAGCATGGCCTTGCGGCGGTCGCCGAAGCCCGGGGCCTTGACGGCACAGGTCTTCAGGATGCCGCGGATGTTGTTGACGACCAGGGTCGCCAGCGCCTCGCCTTCGACTTCCTCGGCGATGATCAGCAGCGGCTTGCCGGCCTTGGCAACCTGTTCCAGCACCGGCAGCAGGTCGCGGATGTTCGAGATCTTCTTGTCGTGCAGCAGCACGTACGGATTCTCGAGGATGGCCTGCTGCTTGTCGGCGTTGTTGATGAAGTAGGGCGACAGGTAGCCGCGGTCGAATTGCATGCCCTCGACCACTTCCAGCTCGCTCTCCAGGCCCGAGCCGTCTTCAACGGTGATCACGCCTTCCTTGCCCACCTTGTCCATCGCGTCGGCGATGATCTTGCCGATCTCGGAGTCGGAGTTGGCGGAGATCGAGCCGACCTGGGCGATTTCCTTGCTGGTGGTGCAGGGCTTGGACAGTTTCTTCAGCTCGCCGACGATGGCGCCGACGGCCTTGTCGATGCCGCGCTTCAGGTCCATCGGATTCATGCCGGCGGCAACGAATTTCATGCCTTCCTGCACGATCGACTG
Organism: Pseudomonadota bacterium; assembly: GCA_023431245.1. Lineage (GTDB taxonomy): Bacteria > Pseudomonadota > Gammaproteobacteria > Burkholderiales > SG8-41. Next base: position 2,260 of record JAEYXO010000295.1, read on the forward strand.
GGCCAGCACGGTGGCGGTGGTGGTGCCGTCACCCGCGGTGTCGGAGGTCTTGGACGCGACTTCCTTGACCATCTGCGCGCCCATGTTCTCGAATTTTTCCTTCAGCTCGATTTCCTTCGCGACCGACACGCCGTCCTTGGTGACGGTCGGGGCGCCGAAGCTGCGCTCGAGCACGACGTTGCGGCCTTTCGGGCCGAGGGTGACCTTGACCGCATCGGCCAGGACATTCACGCCGACGACAATTTTCTGCCGTGCGGACTCGTGGAATTTGACGTCTTTCGCTGCCATGTGAATTTCTCCTGATGTTCTCTGTGGTTACTCGATGACGCCCATGATGTCTTCTTCGCGCATCACCAGCAGTTCCTCGCCGTCAACCTTCACGGTCTGGCCGGAATATTTGCCGAAGAGGACCTTGTCGCCGACCTTGACGTCGATCGGGATGACCTTGCCGTCGTCAGCTTTTTTGCCTTTGCCGACAGCCTTCACCTCGCCCTGGTCGGGTTTCTCGGCGGCGGTGTCAGGAATCACGATTCCGGAAGCGGTTTTGCGTTCCTCTTCCAGCCGCTTCACGATGATGCGGTCATGCAACGGACGAATTTTCATGGGTAACTCTCCTCAGATCAGTTGATTGACTCGAATGAATCGGGGTGTACCGCGAGCGATGCTGTTAGCACTCGACTCTAGCGAGTGCTAATAATAGGGACGTACCTGCTGCAAAGCAAGAGGGGCGGCAATGCCGCCCCTCCGGGTGTGAGTACTGACTAACTGGCGGTCAGTCAAAAATCATTTTAAAAACAATTGGTTATATTATTGCCTGGGCTGGGGTACCGGCAAGGCCCGGCGAACGGGAAATCCAAAACGATAGACTGTCCTGCGCTTGCCGCTGCAGGTCGGCGGCACCGGCAGATGGGGGCAGGGTGAGGGCCGGCGGCCCTCCTGGGTCAGGGTCGCATCGTCTGCGAGATCCTTCCAGATCCCCCCGCAGACCGGCCGGAAAGACCACAACAGGTAGCCGCGGTTGGCGGCCAGCTCGACCAGGTCATCGGTGTCCGGCGCGTCGGATACCGCCACCTGCGCACCGTTGACGCTGTGCGGATAGGCACCAAAAGCCTGCAGGCATTCCAGCGCTTCACTGGGCGCGGCACCCGGACGCAGACAGCCGGGCTGCTCCGAGCGCGCGACATCCCATGCGCCGAGTTCCCAGCCGGCATCCATCGCCGCGCGATCCACCGCCAACAGGTCGTGCCAGCGTTCATTCAGCTGCAGCGTCGAACTCGGGATCGGCGTGTACGCCACGGCCTCGGCCTCCTCCAGATCGACGAGCTTCTGCTTGATGAAGCCATGCCAGTGCAGGGTCAGGATCACCGGCGTGTCGGGACAGGGCACTGCGGCGAGGGTGATGCCGACCAGCGGCAGGCCGGTGGCGGACATCTGGCTCTCAATGCGTTCCAGAATCTGCATGCGCAAACATCTCCTGTAGTGTGCTGTTAAATTCAACAACAACTGCCGAAAACATTCGGAGCAAGTTCGGTGCCACTGCGGGACACCGGCGCAACCGCGCCTGACACGGGAACCACGGACTGCAGAATGGCCGGGATGCGCTCCGTTTGAACGCTGTAAAGTATTCGACAGGGCCGCACCGGAATGCAAACCAGCACTCGCAGCACTGTGCTGCCAACACACGGCCGCACCGCGGCGTTGCGCCCCTGCACACCGGAGTGGCGGCACGCGACGTTGTCCTGTCAGCCGCCGCAGGCAGGCCACTTCCGGATCAGCCGGAATACGCGACCGTCTCGGGCGCCCTGCCTCCGGCATCCCCGCCGTTGTTGACGGGCTTGTCCCAAGGCACATCCCGGCCACCTTCCCGGATGCGGCTGGGCAACCCCATCCTGTCGAGCAGCGTCAGAAACGGCACGGCCGGCAATTCTTCAACATTGGCCATGCGCCGCACATCCCAGTCTCCCCTGGCAATGAGCAGGGCCGCGGCGGCCGCCGGCACCCCGGCCGTGTAGGAAATGCCCTGGCTGCCGGTTTCGGCATAGGCCTGCTGGTGGTCAGTGACGTTGTAGATGAACAATTCGCGGGCCCTGCCGTTTTTCATTCCCTTGACGAGGGTGCCGATGCAGGTTTTCCCCCTGTAGTCGGGGGCCAGCGTCGCCGGATCAGGGAGCACCGCCTTGACCACCTTGAGCGGCACCACGGTTTGCCCTTCCCGCGTCACAACCGGCCGCTCGGAGAGCAGGCCGAGGTTTTTCAGCACGCCAAAAACATGGATGTAGTGCTCGCTGAAGCTCATCCAGAAACGGATGTTGGGCACGTCGAGGTGCCTGGACAATGAATGCAGTTCGTCATGCCCCGTGAGGTACAGGCGCTGGCGGCCGACTGCCGGCAGTTCCTCGGTGCGCCCGATCTCGAACATGCGGTTGGCGGTCCATTCGCGGTTCTGCCAACTCCAGACCTGCCCGGTGAATTCCCTGAAATTGATTTCGGGATCGAAATTGGTGGCGAAATAGCGGCCGTGCGAACCGGCATTGACATCGAATATGTCGATGGATTCGACATGGTCAAAATCCCGTTTCCGGGCCAGCGCCGCGTAAGCATTGACGACACCCGGATCAAAGCCGCAGCCCAGGATGGCGGTCACGCCCCTGGCACGGCATTCGTCCGACTGTTTCCATTCGTAATTGCCGTACCACGGAGGGCGCTCGCAGACCTTGCCCGGATCCTCATGGATCGCGGTGTCGATGTAGGCCGCGCCGGCATCCATGCAGGCGCGCAGCACGGACATGTTGATGAAGGCCGACCCGACATTGATGACGATCTGCGAACCGGTGTCGCGGATCAGCGTTCTGGTTGCATCCACGTCCATCGCATCCAAGGCATGGGCCCGGATGGCCGGCGGCGGCTTCAGACGGCCCTGGTCAGCCACGCTGCTGATGATCTGCCGGCATTTTTCGGCATTGCGCGAAGCGATGCTGATACGCCCGAATTCACTGCCGTATTCGGCGCACTTGTGCGCAACGACTTTCGCCACTGCCCCGGCACCGATGATCAACACGTTTTTTTTCATGCACACCTCCTGCTGAAGATTTCAGGAAAGACTGGACAGGTAATCCTCAAAACCGAACTCGCGAACCTGCTCGACACGCCCGTCCAGGCGGCGGACCGCGATCGCCGGCATCCTCAGGCCGTTGAACCAGTTCTTCTTGACCATCGTGTAGCCGGCGGCATCGATGAAGGACAGGCGGTCGCCGACATTCAGCGGCGCATCAAAGGCGTATTCCCCGAAAATGTCGCCGGCGAGGCAGGATTTCCCGCACACCGTGTAGACCTGCCCGCCGCTGCGGGGCGCCATCCTGGCGCTGACCCGGTAGATCAGCAGATCGAGCATGTGCGCCTCGATGGAGCTGTCCACGATGGCGATGTTCCTGCCGTTGCACAGCGTGTCGAGCACCGTCACCTCCAGGGAGGCGCTGCGGCTGACGGCCGCCTCGCCCGGCTCCAGGTAAACCTGCAGTCCGTAGCGATCGGCAAAGGCCCTCAAGCGCGCGCAGAAGTCGTCCAGCGGATAGGCTTCCCCGGTGAAATGGATGCCGCCGCCCAGGCTGACCCACTGCAGCTTCCGGAGCAGATGCCCGTAGCGCGCCTCGATGCGGTCCAGCATCTCTGCGAAACGCGCGAAACTGCTGTTGTCACAGTTGTTGTGGAACATCGCACCGGAGATCAGGTCCAGAACTGATTCGATCCGCTCCGGATCCGGCTCCCCGAGGCGGCTGAAGGGCCGTGCGGGATCGGCCAGCAGATGCTCCGAACTGCTGACCTGCGGATTGATCCGCAGGCCGCGCACCAGGTGTGACGTTGCGGCGGCAAAACGCTGCAGCTGGCTGACGGAGTTGAAAATGACCTTGTCCGAAAGCGCCGCCACTTCGTCAATCTCGTCATCGGACCAGGCCACGCTGTAGGCATGCGTTTCCCCGCCGAATTTCTGCCTGCCCAGTTTCACCTCGTAGAGTGAAGACGATGTGGTTCCGTCCATGTACTCCTTCATCAGGTCAAACACGGACCAGGTCGCGAAACACTTGAGCGCCAGCAGGACCTTGGCGCCGGACTGTTCGCGGACCCTCGCGATTTTCTGCAGGTTGGGCAGGAGTTTCTGCTCGTCTATCAGGTAATAAGGTGTTTTAAGCATCTGAAAATCTCCATCATGATTCGCCGCAATCCCGGCTCCCTACTGCAGGTATCCACCCGCCTTGACCGCCCCGGAAGCCGGTGCCGGAACGCAGGGTTCCATCCGCATGCCGGTGCACTCCGCCAGCCTCTCCCTGCGCCATCCCCTGCCGAGCAGCACGATGCGCGTATGCAGATCCTGCTGCGTCCGGGCATCGGGCTGCGGTCCCAGATGGCGCAATTGTTTGTTGCGCAGATCCACGTAAAAGGATTCGTAACGCCTTGCCAGCGAACTCCACAAGGCGTTTGCACCCGGAGACTGGCGGGCACCGGAAATCAGGCAATTCCCGGCATCCAGCCACCACCGATAAACGGCCGTCGCGATGCCGAGCCGCTGATAGGCAGCGGAAAACTTCGCATGGGGCGCCCGCAGATACGGGTCCGTCCGGCGATTGACTTCGACAAGCCGGTTGAACACGACATAACCCGCGAGGCGGCGCTTCGCCGTGTCCTCGGCATAGACATAGTGCTCGCCATCGGCCTCGCGATAGCGCAGCACGAGCCCGGGCAAACGGATGCAGAGCGCGGGCAGGCCGTGGAGCGCGTCACCCGGACGCGTCAACCGTGCGTAGAGCGCGTCGAGCTCCCGCTCGATGTCGGATGACCGGTGCCCCACATCAATCCGAAGTTCCATGGCGCGCAAAAGCCACGGGGGAAAGGGAAAAGAAATGCCCAGGGTATGCATGACAGGAAATCTCCGTTGGGGTTGATAAAGCCGGTGTGCGGCGCTGCTGCACGATGCAGCGCCGCTCAGGACGGCGCCGCCCACCAGCCGCTCATCAGCCGCTCCGGCCTTGAGCGGGCATGGACGCGGGCGCTGACCTCCCAGGCGGCCAGCTGCACAACGAGGCCGGCGTAGATTCCATAGTCCCTGCCGGCGCGAATATCACCCCCGGTCTGCACGCTTTCGCCGGCCCTGATGGCGCCTCCGGCGACAATGTCGTCATGGGCCTTGATGCCCCAGCCGGCCTCCAGGTGCCCGCCGCACTGGATCGATGCGCCGGCCTCGATTCCCCTGGCGGCCTCGATGCTGTCGGCGCCGTCGATGGAGCCCCCCGCGCGCAGGGACTTTGCGCAGCGGACGCCGCCCCGGGCGAGCAGGTCCTGGCCCACAGCGGCATTCCCGCCCAGCGTCAGCAGGCCGCCGCAGGACAGGTCCCATTCGGCGCGCAGATCGCCTGCGCAGTTCAGAACGCCTTCGACATCAATGCCCCAGCCGGCCCTGATATCTCCGCCGGCATCCAGTGTGCCGCCGGAATGGATGCTGCCGCCCGCCCGCAGATCTTCGCCGGCAACGATGGCATGCCCCGCCCGGATGCCACCGCCCGCGGTGATCGAGCGGCCGGCACGCAGTGTCGAGCCGATGTCGATGTTGCCGCGGACTTCGATCGAGCCGGCAAACACCAGGGCTTCGGCATCGATCGCGTCCACGGACAGCACGGCATCCGTCGGGCCAAACTGTGTCAGCAGCCAGCAGGCGTCATCAATCCGGCCGTCGCTGACGAGGGCATCCAGCAGCGGCTGGTAATCGCCGCCATCCCGGTGGGTGCGCAGAAACCAGCGAAACCCCTCGGCGCAGGGCCGCTTGCTTTTTATGAAACTCCTGGTCAGTTCCATGGTGTTTCAGCCGCCGCGGGGAAAAAGTCCCCGCAGGCGCTGCCCCATCGGAAAAAAACGGAATGAACCGGCTGCTCCATGCCGGTTGCGGCGGATATCCGCCGGCCACTTGCGGACCTACACATGATTTGCTCCCGGAAACGCGGCCGCTGCTGTCAGTCAGCAGGGCGCCATCGCGCTGGCTTTAGCCCGGCGATGGAGGTTTGCGCTAACGAGAACTGGGGAGGATCGCCGGGCTTAAATATCTGCGGCCGGCTGGAGAACAGCCAGGCACCGCGTCAGTCTGAACACGCGTGTACGCATGCCCGCCATCTGGATCTGGCTGACCGAAGAAGTGGAGACAGGATGTGCAAAAGTAATCACGGGCGCGAAAGTAGGCCATCGGTCGCCCCCTGTCAAGCCGGCCCGGATGACACCGCGGGCCGCGCAAAGTTCATTGGCTGCGCTGGTCCGGATCGCCGCTGCGCGGGCCCGCTGGCCTGCTGTTAAACTTGATGATGGCCGCCGGCAACCCTGGACCGGGCGCGGAAAACATTCGACCACATCCCTCCGGAATGCAAAACAGTACTCGCAACACCGTACTGCTGGAACGCAGCCGCGCAGCCGTGTGGCATCCCTGCACGCAGATGAAGCATCACGAAACGCTGCCGATCATTCCGGTCGCGCGCGCGCAGGGCTGCTGGCTTTACGACTGCGACGGCGGACGTTACCTCGACGTCGTCAGCTCCTGGTGGGTCAATCTTTTCGGCCATGCCGAGCCGCGCATCAATGCCGCGCTGACCGACCAGCTGCGGACGCTGGAGCACGCGATGCTGGCAGGATTCACCCATGAACCGGTGGTGCAGCTGTCGGAACGGCTGTCAGCGCTGACCGGCGGCGCGCTGGGCCATTGCTTCTACGGCAGCGACGGCGCCTCGGCCACCGAGATCGCGCTGAAAATGAGTTTCCATTTCTGGCGCAACAGCGGCAAGCCCGGCAAAACGGGTTTCATCAGCCTCGCCGGCAGCTACCACGGCGAAACCCTGGGCGCGCTGTCGGTGACGGACGTCGCGCTGTTCAAGGATACCTATGCGCCGCTGCTGCGCGCGAGCACGCAAGTGCCCAGCCCCGACTGGCGGCAGGCGGCGCCCGGCGTGTCGCCGCGCGGGCACGCCGTCGCCTGCGCGCAGGCGCTGGAGCGCCACCTCGAACAGCATCATGCGGCCACCGCGGCGCTGATCGTCGAGCCGCTGGTGCAGGGCGCGACCGGCATGGCGATGTACGACGCCGAGTACCTGCGCCGGGCCCGCGCACTGTGCGACCGCTACGGTGTGCACCTGATCGCCGACGAGATCATGACCGGCTTCGGCCGCACCGGAACATTCTTCGCGCATCAGCAGGCCGGCATCGTGCCGGATTTCCTCTGCCTGTCGAAGGGCATCACCGGCGGCTACCTGCCGCTGTCGGCCGTGCTGACCACGGACCGGATCTACGAAGCCTTCTACGACGACGAGGTCGCCCGCGGCTTCCTGCATTCGCATTCCTACACCGGCAATGCGCTCGCCTGCCGCGCCGCGCTGGCGACACTGGAGATCTTCGATGAGGATCACGTCATCGAGGCCAATCGCGGGAAGGCGCAGCGCATGACCGAACTCTGCCGCGACCTCGCCGCCCACCCGCGGGTACGCCATTTCCGCCATTGCGGGATGATCTGGGCCTTCGAGGTCAATGGCGCCGGCCCCGGCTTCGGCCGCCGGTTGTTCGAGGCCGCGCTCGGGCGCGAGCTGCTGCTGCGGCCGATCGGCGGCACGGTGTACTTCATGCCGCCTTACGTGATCAGTGATGCGGAAATGGAACTCCTCGCGCGGCGCACACTGGAACTGGTCGACGCTGCATGAGCAGGCTCACCATCGTCTCCGGCGGGCAGACCGGCGTCGACCGCGCGGCGCTGGATGCCGCACTCACCGCAGGCATGCCCTGTGGCGGCTGGTGTCCCGGGGGACGCATGGCCGAGGACGGGCCGCTTCCGGCGCATTACCCCTTGACCGAAATTCCCGGCGGCGGCTACATCGAACGCACCCGCGCCAATGTCGCGGACAGTGACGGCACGGTGATTCTGCACGGCGATGCCCTTGAAGGGGGAACACTGCAGACCCGCAGGTTCTGCGAAGAGCTCGGCAAGCCCTGTCTGGTGATCGCCCGCGAAAAAACCGGCGAGGCGGACGCTGCCGCGGCAATCGCCGATTTCGTCGCCCGGCACGGCATCCGCAGGCTCAACATCGCCGGCCCGCGTGCCAGCAAGCAACCGCGGATCTACGGCTGGGCGCACGCGGTCATCACGCGCTTCCTGGCGGACATCCGGGCCGCCGCATGAAACTGACCTTCCTCGGCGCCGCCGGAGAAGTCACCGGTTCGAGCTTCCTGGTCGAAACCGACGAGGTCTGCTTCCTCGTCGACTGCGGCATGTTCCAGGGCGGGCGTGATGCCGACACCCGGAATTACGCGCGTTTCGCCTTCGCGCCGGAAACGCTGGATTTCGTGCTGCTGACCCATGCCCATATCGACCACTCCGGCCTGCTGCCGCGGCTGGCCGCCCAGGGCTTCCGCGGCCCGGTGCATGCGACGGCCGCCACCGCCGACCTGCTGGAAGTGATGCTCACCGACTCGGCACACATCCAGCAGAAGGAACAGGAGTGGAAGAAGAAGGCCGGGCTGCGCGGCTCGGACCGGCCGCCGCTGTACACCCTCGCCCAGGTCAACCGCATGCTGCGGCAGCTGCGGCGCTCGGATTACGACACCGAGCTGCAGCCGCACCCGGCGGTGCGCTGCGTATTCCGCGATGCCGGCCACATCATCGGCTCGGCCATCATCGAGTTGTGGGTCCGCGATGGCGGCCGCACGCGCAAGCTGGTGTTCTCCGGCGACCTCGGCCAGCCCTGCCGCCCGCTGGTGCGCGACCCGGTGCCGGTCGCCGAAGCCGATGTGCTGGTCGTCGAGTCAACCTACGGCAACCGCCTGCACAAGACCATGGACGAGACGCTGGCGGAACTCGAACATGCGGTCAGCGACACGCTGACGCGCAAGAAGGGCAATGTCATCATCCCCGCCTTTGCCGTCGGCCGCACCCAGGAAATCCTCTACCTGCTGGTCGACCTCTACCGCCGGGACCGCCTGCCGGAGATGGACATCTATGTCGATTCGCCGATGGCGCTGAAGGCGACCGAGATCACCGCGAAACACTGGGCCCTGCTCGACCCCGAGGCCGCGGCGATGCTGCAATGGATGAAAGGCCGCCGCGGCAGGCCGCGCATCCATTTCGTGCAGGATGTACTGGAATCCACCAGCCTGCAGCGCATCAAGCAGGGTGCGGTGATCATCTCGGCCAGCGGCATGTGCAATGCCGGACGCATCAAGCACCACCTGCGCCACAATCTCGGCCGCCGCGACTGCAGCGTGATCATCGCCGGCTTCCAGGCAGCAGGCACGCTGGGCCGGCGGATTGTCGACGGCGCGAAGACGGTGCGCCTGTTCGGCATCCCGGTGCCGGTAAAGGCCGACATCTACACCATCGGCGGCCTGTCGGCACACGCCGACCAGGCTGCGCTGCTCGGCTGGCTGAAACATTTCAAGCGTCCGCCGCAGCGCAGCTTCGTCGTCCACGGCGAGCAGGACACCGCGGAAATTTTCGCGACCACGATCCGCGACCGGCTGGGCTGGGGCGGCATCGACATACCCGCCATGCACAGCGCCGTCATCCTCTGAACCCCGGTCAGGCCATCATGCACATCCGCCAGATACTCGCCGCACTGCTCATCACCCTGCTCCCCCTGGGCGCCGCAGCGCAGCCCTCGCCGACCCTTCCCGAGCCGGTGGCCCAGGCGCTGGCGCGGGCCGGCATCCCGGAATCGGCGGTCGGCGTATATGTGCACGAGATCGGCGGCGATGCGGTGCTGGCGGTCGGGGCCGAGCGCACGCTGAACCCCGCATCCAGCATGAAAATCGTCACCACCTATGCCGGGCTCGAAATGCTCGGCCCGGCCTACACCTGGAATACCGAAGCGCTCGCCGACGGCGTGCTGACGCAGGACACACTCAACGGCCATCTCTACCTCAAGGGCGCCGGCGACCCGAAGCTGACCCTGGAGCACTTCTGGCTGCTGCTGCGCAACCTGCGCGCGCGCGGCCTGCGCGACATCCGCGGCGACCTCGTGCTCGACCGCCGCCTGTTTGCCGACGAGGCGCCGGATCCCGGCCAGTTCGACGACCAGCCAACCCGTCCCTACAACACGGCGCCCAACGCGCTGCTGGTCAACTTCAAGGCGGTCACGCTGCAGTTCATCCCGGATGCGGCGACACGCACGGTGCGCATCATCGCCGAGCCGCCGCTGCCGCAGGTGCAGCTCGTCAACAACCTGAAAGTGGTCGACGGCGTTTGCGGCGACTGGCTGGGGCGGATGAAAATCGACGCCCAGGGCAATGCCGACTCGGCGCGCCTCGCCTTCTCAGGCAGCTATGTCCTCGACTGCGGCGAACGCCAGCGCAGCTTCAGCGTGCTCGGCCACCGCCAGTACGTCGGCGGGCTGTTCACGCTGCTGTGGCGCGAACTGGGCGGCAGCTTCAGCGGCCAGGTCCGCGATGGCGCAACACCGCCGGCGGCGCGGGTGCTGTCGACGGTCAAGTCGCAGTCGCTGTCGGAGATCGTGCGCGACGTCAACAAGTACTCCAACAACGTGATGTCGCGCCAGCTCTTCCTGTCACTCGGCTTCAACGACGCCGGCGCCAGCACTGCCAGCGCGACTGCCGCCGTCAAGCAATGGCTGGCGCTGAAAGGCCTGTCCTTCCCCGAGCTGGTGCTGGAAAACGGTTCCGGCCTGTCACGCATCGAACGCATCAGCGCGCGCAATCTCGGCACGGTGCTGCTCAATGCCTGGGCCAGCCCGGTGATGCCGGAGCTGATGGCCTCGCTGCCGGTGGCAGCCGTCGACGGCACGATGCGCCGCCGCCTGAAAAGCGCGGAGATCGCGGGCCAGGCGCATATCAAGACCGGCTCGCTGTCAGGCGTGCGCTCGATCGCGGGTTATGTGCTCGATGCGCAGGGCAACCGTTCGGTGGTGGTATTCATGGTCAATCACGCCAACGCGGCCAACGCGCAGGCCGCGATGGACGCCCTGCTGCAATGGGTGCACAACCGCGACAGCTGCTGCGGCCGCCAGGAGCGGCGGCGGCAGCAGGGCCGGAAGCCGGCTGCGGGCTAGGGCGCCCGCCTCACAACCGCGAGGCCGTGGCGGCTCATCCACAGCCGCGACAGCAGCTGCACCAGTCCGGCAGCCGCCAGCGCCCACAGGAAGGCTGCGCCGATGCCCTGGGTTGTCAGCGCCCAGGCCAGCACCGCGCAGAAGGTGCTGAACGCATAAAAGCCGAGCACCATGCCGCGCAGCAGCTGCACCGTCGCCGCCGCTCCGGCACTGCGATGGGTGAACAGCACCAGCACCGTGCCCATCACCGGAAACATCGCGAGTATGCCGCTCAGTGACGGTCCCAGCTGCGCGGCGAAATAGGTCACTCCCAGCACCAGCAACGCACCGAGCAGCATGCGCAGCAGCATGTCGCGCGGCGGTTTCGCCGCGGACGCAGCGGCGGCCGCGAGATGCGGATAGAAACGCGGCGCGAGCCACAGGCCGAGCAGCACACCGGCCGCGGCCGCCGGCAATGTGGCGTTCCACCATTCCAGCA
>JAEYXO010000334.1 GCA_023431245.1 Pseudomonadota bacterium
AGGCGAGGGCGAGGCCGACGGCGGTCCAGTTGATCGTGTGCAGCGCGTTCCACAGCACCGTGATCTGGGCGAAAAATTCCGCCGGCAACTGGCTGGTCTGCAGACCGAAGAAATCCTTGACCTGCGACAGCAGGATCAGCACCGCAATGCCCTTGGTGAAACCGCTGATCACCGACACCGGGATGAAGCGGATCCAGGTGCCCATGCGCAGCAGGCCCATCGCCAGCAGCATGACGCCGGCCATCAGCGTGCAGATCAGCAGGTTGGCGACGCCGTACTGCACGACGATGCCGTAGACGATGACGATGAAGGCGCCGGTGGGACCGCCGATCTGCACCCGCGAACCGCCGAAGGCGGAAATGATGAAGCCGGCGATGATGGCGGTGTAGATGCCGGATTCCGGTGTCATGCCCGAGGCGATCACGAAGGCGATGGCGAGGGGCAACGCAAGCACGCCGACGGTGATGCCGGCGAGGATGTCGGCGCGCAGGCGTGCGGCATCGTACTCGCCGATGACATCGAGCAGGCGCGGGCGGAAACGGGGCAGTGCGGGCATTTTCAGTGCGGTCGCGCCCCGGTCAGTTGCTGCGGTATTTACGGATCATTTTTTCGTCGAGTTCGATGCCGAAGCCGGGGCCGTCGGCGACCTGCATCATGCCATTGCGGATCGGCGGCCGGTTGATCCACATCAACTGCCAGACAGGATCGCGTGCGGGATCGGCAAAACACTCGGCATAGGTGCCGTGGGGCACCGCGGCGAGCAGATGGCTGGCGATCTGTGCTTCTTCATGGTGCGCCATTGCCACACCCGCGGCGCGGCAGAGGCCCGCAGCGCGCAGCCAGTCGGTGACGCCGCCGCCCTCGGAGGCGTCGTAGTTGACGAGGTCGACTGCCTTGGCGTCGACCAGGCGGCGGATGGCATGGCTGGTGATTTCGCTCTGTCCCGCAGTGACCGGCATCGCGATGGCCTGGCGCACCCGCGCCATCTGCGCTGCATCGTCGTACCAGTGGCAGGGTTCCTCGAACCAGCGGATGTTGTGCTGTTCGACCAGCCGTGCAAAACGGATCGCGTCTTCGGCGGACCAGCCGCGGTTGGCATCGACGCAGAGAATGAAGTCGTCACCGGCGGCCTTGCGCGCGACGGCGACGCGCGCGGCATCCTGCTCCGGCGTGAGGCCGCCGACCTTGAACTTGCAGCCGGTCATGCCGGCCTCGCGGTAGGACTCGATTTCGCGGGCGATGTCGGCATCGGTCTTGCCGGGCATGTAATAGCCGCCGATGGAGATCAGCGGCAGTTCCGTCCGGTAACCGCCAAGCAGTTCACGCACACTTTTCCCGAGCGCGCGGCCGGCGAGGTCCCACAGTGCGCAGTCGACACAGGCGATGGCTTCGAGCAGCAGTTTGCGGTCGCCGGCCGTATGCGTCAGCGCAAACATGCGGTCCCAGGCCAGCTCCCGCTCGTATATACTTAAACCATTGATTTTATTGAATAATTCGTTTTCCACCAGAGCAGCGATCTGGAGGCCGTGGGCACGGTTGTCGCCGTTGTAGACATTGCTGACGAGGCCGCTGTCGGTGCGCAGCCGGGTGATCACCGTCGAGCGCTTGAGCACGCTGTAGGTCGAGCCGCCGAAATTCTTCGACAGCGGAATGTCCACGGCAATGGCTTCGACGGCGGTGATGCGCATGGCGCTCCTTGTCTGTTCAGATCAGGATGATCAGGGCGCCCAGCACCAATGCGCTGCCGGTGGCACCGAGGAAGATGCTGCGATCGCGTTTCGACCAGGGCGGCGCATGCATCACGGTGGTGGCGCCCCAGTTGCGCTCGGGGTCGTCGCCGGCGTCCATGATGGCGGCGTCGATGGCATGGCGGCTGACGCCGAAATCGGCGGCGAAACTGCCGGGATCGGTGATGGCGCCGGTTTTGGCGGCGAGCCGCATGGTTGCCGCCATCGAGTCGAATTCCTTGGACAGTCCGCGCGCCGGCAGCGCATCGCCGGGCAGGGTCGGGCTGCCGTCGCCGGCGCGTGACTGCGGCAGCGTGTCCATGAACAGGTCCGCGGTCGGTTCCGGCGCCATTTGCGGCGCGACGGCGGACGCTGCCGGCGGCAGGGTCGCCGGCACGCCCTGCTGCAGGCAGGCGCGAAGGTCGGCGGCGAGTGCGGCAATGTCCGGGTAACGGTCATCCGCCGACTTCGCCAGAGCCTTGGCGATGATCAGGTCAAGCATCGGTGGCAGCGCCGGGTTGAGCGAGCTCGGCGGCGGCGGCGTGAAGTTGACGATCTGGAACATCAGCGAGTTGACGTCGATGCCGTTGAAGGGCGTCTGCCCGGTGACCATTTCGTAGATGATCACGCCCAGCGAAAAAATGTCGGCGCGGCCGTCCGAGCGCTTGCCCAGCACCTGCTCCGGCGACAGGTAACGCGGCGAACCGAGCACGACACCGGTCTGGGTGCGCACATCGGCGGTGCGCATGCGCGCAATGCCGAAGTCCGTGATCTTCACCCGGCCGTCGCGCAGGATCATGATGTTCGCCGGCTTGATGTCGCGGTGGACAACTTCGTGCCGGTGGGCGTAGGCCAGTCCGTCGGCGACCTGCGCGGCAATGTCGAGCGCTCGGTCCGCGGGCAGCTCGCGGCCGATGATCAGGTCGCGCAGTTCGCGGCCTTCAAGGAACTCCATCGCCATGTAGGCCAGGTCGCCGCTGCGGCCGATGTCGTGGATGATGACGATATTGGGATGATTCAGGCCGCCGGCGGCACGGGCCTCGATGGTGAAGCGTTTTTCGTAATGCTCCATCTCGCCCGGATCGAGCGCCATGTTGATGGTCTTGATCGCCACCGTGCGCTCGAGCATGGGATCGACCGCGCGGTAGACCACGCCCATCGCACCGCGGCCGATTTCCGAGGTGACGTCGTAACGGCCGATCTTGGCGGGTTGTTCCATTGCCGGAGCAGTTCAGCGGCCGCGGGCGACGCTGCGGTAGACCGGCCCCCAGGTCGGGTGTCCGGCTTCCGCCGCCGTCAAAGTGAACTTCGGATCGGCGCTGAAGGCGTTGCTGAATTCCTGGCGGCACTGCGCCGTGCGGTCGGTGACGCAGTAGATGAAGGCGAGGTATTTGTAGGCTTGGGCCTGGTCGGTCCGCGAAGCGAGTCCGGTGGCCAAGGCAGACTGCAGCGAACGCTGGGCCTGGGCGTAGTTGCCGTCCTCGTACTGGCTGATGCCGGCTTTCAGGCGCGATTCCGCACTCGGCAGCTGGGTTTCCTGCGATTTCTCGCGCTGCTTGTCGAAGTCGAGCGCATCGGTGACGCTTTTGACGCCTTTCTGCACTGTTTCGCAGCCGCTGAGCAGCGGCACCAGCAGCAGCAATATGTGGAACAAACGCATGGTCTCCCCCTAACGGAACCGATGCCGGATTCTAATCTCTTCGCCGGACCGGATTTCAACCACCTGCAGGTAGGAGGCAAATCCCGGATTGCGGACTTCGATCTTGTAGAGCCCCGGCTTCAGTGCGATGTCGCGCAGCGGCGGCGAGACGCCGTACTTGTTGCCATTGATGTAAATCTCGCCCCAGGGCAGCACCGCCAGGCGCAACGTGCCGGTGGCGGCTTCTTCCACGACGGCGGCTTTTTTGGCCGGGCGTGGTTGTGGCGCGGGCCGGGCATCGGCCACCGGTGCCGGCGGGGTTTCGGCGGTCGGTGGCCGCGCCGGAAGCGGGCGCGGCATGATCACCGTCGATTCGGCGAGTTCGGCCTGTTTTTTTGCGCGCGCCTCCACGCCCTGGAGCACGATGCGGATGCCGATGGCGGTGAGCAGGATCAGCGCGACCGCCAGCGCGGTGGCCAGCGGCGGGCGGCGCATGACCTGGGCGCGCGCGACATGCGCGGCATGGGGCAGTTTTTCCATAGCCACGGCGGCATGCGCGGCGGCGGCGCCGGGACGACCCCGAGGCGCGCGTTCCGGTGCCGGCGCGTCGCCCAGGGCATAAACCTCGTGCTCGCGCACATGCTTGTCGGTGCGTGAACCCTCGAAGGCGAACAGCAGGGCGTAGGCGGGGGACAGCGCCGACACCACCTCGTAGTACGAGCGCGACACGAA
>JAEYXO010000359.1 GCA_023431245.1 Pseudomonadota bacterium
GCTGGGGCGCCCGGGCCACCACCTTGGGCAGCGGCGGCTTGGCGGCCGCGGGGGCGGCCGGCGCAGCCGCCGGCTGCTGCGACGTCTGCGCGCACGCCGCCAGGGCAAGACTCGCCAACAATGCTGCAGGTCTGGTCAGGTTCATCGGATCATGGCGCCGCGGCTACGGCAGGTGGCGTGGATTGCGGCGACGCAAATTGCGTACGCCTTCATAATGAGGCACATATTAGGTATATTTGATGCCAATCACAAGGCAACTCCGCTGCGCCCTTCCATGATTTCCGCCGACCCCGATCTGACCATCTGCGCCCGGGGTCTTTCCCGCAGCTTCGGCACCCATGTCGCGGTCAAGCCGCTTGACCTGGACGTGAAACGCGGCGAAGTCGTCGGCCTGCTCGGCCCCAACGGCGCCGGCAAGTCGACCACGATGCAGATGCTGACCGGCAATCTCGCGCCGGGTTCCGGCGAAATCCGGATCTGCGGCATTGACCTGCTTGAATCCCCGAAATCCGCCAAGTCCCGCATCGGCTACCTGCCGGAAACACCACCGCTTTACCGGGAGCTCAGTGTCCTTGAATACCTGAACCTCGCTGCAAAACTGCACCGCGTGCCGAAAACGCGGCGCAGCGAGGCGGTCGGCGGTGCCATGGCGCGCTGCGGCCTCGCCGACACCGGCCGCAAGCTGATCGGCACGCTGTCCAAGGGTTACCAGCAGCGCGTCGGCATCGCACAGGCCATCGTTCATGAACCCGACGTGGTCATCCTCGATGAGCCGACCGTCGGACTCGATCCCAACCAGATCCTCGACATCCGCCGCCTGATCCGGGAACTCGGAGAGCGGCACAGCGTGATCCTGTCCACCCACATCCTGCCCGAGGTCGAGGCCGTCTGCGACCGCGTGCAGATCATGCATCACGGTGAAATCGTGTTCAGCAACACCATCGCCGGACTGCGGGAATTCCAGAGCGGCCGCACGATGATTGTCGGCCTGCAGCATCCCCCGGCAGCCGCCGCCCTCGCGGCCATTCCCGGGGTCGAGCATGTGGAAGCCGACGGCGAAGGCCGCTTCCGCGTCCGTTTTGCCGAGGACAGCGACCCTTCCGCGGCGCTGCTCGGCGCTGCAGCCGCCAACAACTGGGGCCTGCAGCAGCTGACACCGGCACGCAGCAGCCTGGAGGACGTATTCGTGCAACTGACGCGTGATGACACGCTAAAGGACGGCGCCGCAACATGAGGAACCCGGCATGATATTCACCATCGCCGGCAAGGAACTGCGCACGCTGTTCGCATCGCCGCTGGCCTGGCTGGTGCTCACGGTCATCCAGGTGGTGCTCGGTTACGGCTTCCTGCGCCGGCTCGACGACTTTCTGCAGATCCAGCCGCAGCTCGCGCAGATGGCGAGCCCGCCGGGACTCACCGAACTGGTCGCGGCGCCGACCTACGCCACGGCCGCCGCGGTGCTGCTGTTTGCGGTGCCGCTGCTGGCCATGCGCATGATCGCCGAGGAGCGGCGCAACCAGACGCTGACCCTGCTGCTGTCGGCGCCAGTGTCGAAGACCGAAATCGTCCTCGGCAAATTCGCCGGCCTGATGGCCTTCCTGCTGATCATCGTCCTGCTGGTGCTGGCCATGCCCCTGCTGCTGATGACCGGGACCCGCCTTGATTTCGGCCTGCTGGGCGGGCTCACGCTGGCACTGCTGCTGCTCGCCGCGGGATTCGCCGCGGTCGGCCTCTACGCCTCCAGCCTCACCGCCCAGCCGGTGGCCGCCGCGCTGCTCGGCTTCGGCATGCTGCTGGCAATGCTGTTCATGGGCGAGACCGCCGGTGACAGCCTGCGCGCGCGCGGCTGGCACCTGCCGGCGGCGTTCATACAGGTGTTTTCGCCGCTGAAGAATTTCGAACCGCTGGGACGCGGCATGATCGACAGCTACGCCATCGTGTGCCCGCTGCTGCTGACCGCGGGTTTCCTGGTGCTGGCCATCCGCCGCCTCGACGGCCGGCGTCTGCGGGGTTAGGCGATGCAGATCACCCGCAGGCTGCGCTGGCAAATGAGGATACAGAGCGGAATTTTCGTGGTCCTGCTCGCCGTGGTCACGGCGCTGCTCGCCTATCTCGCCCACCAGTACCGCTACGAGAAGGACGTCACCCGCAACGCGCGCAACACCCTGTCGGCCGCCACGCTGGGCGCGCTGCAGCAGATGCAGGAGCCGCTGCGCGTGACCGCCTACGCGGTGCGCCAGGACGCGAGCGGCAGCAACGTGCACCGCATGATCGAGGAGCGGGTGCGCAACTACCAGCGCGCCAAACGCGACCTCGAACTTCGTGTCATCGATCCGCGCGAACAGCCGAAGGCGGCGGCCGAGGCGGGATTGCGTTCGCCGAACGCGCTGGTCATCGAATACCAGCGGCGCTCGGAACAGATACCGCTCGGGGAATTCAACGAGCAGAACTTCGCCAATGCGCTGGTGCGCTTGCTGCGCGGAGCCAACAGCCTGGTGCTGTGGCTGGACGGCCACGGCGAACGCAAGCTCGACGGCCCGGCCAACCATGATCTCGGCAGTTTCGGCCAGCAACTGCGCGAAAAAGGTTTCAGCACCAGCAGCATCAACCTCGGGCTGGCGCAGGAAGTTCCGGCAAACGCGGCGCTGCTGGTGGTCACCCACCCGCAGGTCGAACTGCAGCCGGCGGAAACCGAAAAACTGCTGTCCTATGTTGACCGCGGCGGCAACCTGCTGTGGCTGATCGACACCGAACCGCTGCGCGGCCTGCAGCCGCTCGCCGAGAAGCTGGGCCTGGTGCTGACACCGGGCACGGTCATCGATCCCGCCCTCGCTCCGCGCAGCGGTCCGCCGGTGTTTGCCGTCGCCGCGAACTATGCGCGCCACCCCGTGGCCGGGGCGCTGCAGTACAACACGCTGTTCCCGCACGCGCGGCAGATCGGCGCCGACGACGGCACCGGCTGGCGCGTCACGCCGCTGATCGATGTCGCGCCGCGCGGCTGGGTTGAAACCGGCAAGCTCGATGCGAAATCGACTTTCGACAAGTCGCGGGATTTTCCGGGCCCGGTCAACATCGCGACCGCGCTGGAACGCACCGTCGGTGACCGCGAACAACGCATCATCGTTGTCGGCACCGGCCATTTCCTGTCCAATAGCTTCATCGGCAACGGCGGCAACCTGGCGCTTGGCGTGAGCATGATGAACTGGCTCGCCGGCGAGGATGCGCTGGTCACGATCGACCCGCGCCCGGCTGCGGACACCCGGCTCGAGGTCAGCACGATGCACCTCTACGCGATCGCCGTGATCGTGCTGCTGCTGTTGCCGCTGATTTTTGCCGTCACCGGCGGCGTGGTCTGGTGGCGGCGGCGCAATGCCGCCTGAAGGCGCATGAAACACGGCTGGCTGCCGCTGCTCGTCCTGCTCGCGGTCGCCGCCGTCCTCGGCGCGCTGGCCTGGTTCTCACCCTCGCGCGACGATCAGGCGCAAGCGCTGTCGGCGGCCAAACCCGCGCAGGCGCAGCGCGTCACGCTCGCCCGTCCCGGCCAGCCCGCGATCGAGCTCGAACGCCGGGAGGCGCAATGGCTGATCACCGCGCCGCTGCGCGCACGCGCCGATGAATTCCAGGTCATGCGCATGCTGGCGCTGCTGGAAACAAAACCGGCGGCGCAGTTTCCGGCCGCCGATCTTGAGCGCTTCGACCTGCAGGCGCCGGTGGCGCGGTTGACCGTCGACGGCAGTGAATACGCCTTCGGCGGCATCAACACGGTCACCCGCGAGCAGTACGTGATGCGCGGAGACACCGTCTACGCGGTCGCGCTGCGGCACGGCGCGGCCCTGCCGGCCGATGCGGTGGCCTTGATCCGCCGCGTGCTGCTCAATGAAAATGAAATCCCCGTGGCGATCCTGCTGCCGCAATTCAGCCTGCGCCAGGCCGGCGGCCGCTGGACACTGACACCGCCTGCGGACGGGGCCGGCGCCGATGAACTGCAGGCTTTCGTCGACCGCTGGCGCCAGGCCTCCGCCGCGCGCGCCGAACCCCATGACGGACGCCAGCCGCTGGCCGAAGTACGCATTGAATTGCGCGAGGGCGCGCCGCTGGTGTTTTCAGTACTGCAGCGCGAGCCCAATCTCGTTTTGCTGCGCCAGGACAACGGCCTGCAGTACACCTTCCTCGCCGGCGCCGGACAGGCGCTGCTGGCTCACCCGAGTCGCCCGGCATCCATCAAAAATAATAAATAAAAACAAATAGTTACATATGCCTGAATTGCCGGAAGTCGAGACCACCCGCCGCGGACTGGTGCCACTGGTGGAGCGGCAGCGCATCCTGCGCGCCGTGGTACGCCACCGCGGCCTGCGCCAGCCGGTGCCGCGCGGACTGGAACAGCGACTCGCCGGCGCCAGGGTGCGCGCGCTGTCGCGCCGCGGCAAATATCTGCTGTTCAGCTGCGAGCCGGCGAATCACGAACGGGGCACGCTGCTGGTACACCTCGGCATGTCGGGGCGGCTGTGGCTGGTCGATGCGCAGACCGCGCCGGAAAAACATGATCACTTTGATCTCGTCATCGACAACGGCCGCGTGATCCGCCTGCGCGATCCGCGGCGTTTCGGACTGGTGCTGTGGCTGAAAGGCGATCCGCTTGCACATCCACTGCTGAGCAAGATCGGTCCGGAGCCGCTGACCGCGGACTTCGGCGGTGCCGTGCTCCACCGCGCAACCCGGTCGCGCAGCGCGGCGATCAAGCCGGTGATCATGGACGGCCGCGTCGTCGCCGGGGTCGGCAACATCTACGCCAACGAGGCGCTGTTCCGCGCCGGCATCGACCCGCGCACGCCGGCCAAGCGCGTCAGTCGCACACGCTGCGATGCGCTGGCGCGGGAAATCAGGGCCGTGCTGGGAGAGGCGATTGACGCCGGCGGCAGTTCTCTGCGCGACTACGTCGGCAGCGACGGCATGGCCGGGCATTTCCAGAACCGGTTTTTCGTCTACGGCCGCGGCGGTGAGCGCTGCCTGCACTGCGGCACATTGATCCGCGAACTGCGGCAGGGACTGCGCGCGACCTGCTGGTGCCCGCACTGCCAGAAGCGCTGAAACTCAGGCGGTTTTCAGCGCCGTGAGTTTTTCGTACTTGCGCTGCAACTCTTCTCTCGTCTCGCTGCGGTCGGGGTCCAGCGGAATGCAGTCGACGGGACAGACCTTCTGGCATTGCGGCTCGTCGAAATGGCCGACGCACTCGGTGCACTTCTCGGGATCGATGACGTAAATCTCCTCGCCCGCCGAAATCGCCTCGTTGGGACACTCCGGCTCGCAGAC